>JAABRF010000003.1 GCA_011391075.1 Flavobacteriia bacterium
ATGGCAACTCTATTAGTAATATCATAATCGGTTTTCTAAATTTGTTGGAGTATTTCTATATAAAAAACAATAAATAAATCCCATATTTCACGTTATTTCAATATTTTTACGAAAAGTTAACAACCTTATTAATTAGAAATGAACAAAACAATTTATACGCTATTCATCTTCCTTTTGATGTTGGTGAGTTGTCAAAGAAATGGGAAAGGATTTTTTAAATCAGCTGTTCAAGTTAAAGATACAACACTTTTCGCACAGTTTGGTTTTGGCTCTTGCCAATTGCAAGCAGCACAATTGCCACTTTTGCAAAAAGCAGATTCCATGCAATTGGATTTTTTTGTCTATTTGGGTGACAATATATATAGTGACACCTACAAACTAAGTGTTTTGGATTCCAATTATCAGATATTGGCAAAGAATCCCGATTTTCAATTGCTAAAAAAATCAACGCCACTTTATGCCGTATGGGATGATCACGATTACGGATTTAATGATAGCGGTCGACATTATCCCTTAAAAAAAGAATCTAAAGAACTCTTTGTTAAATTTTGGGATATTCCTTCCCATTCCAATCGGATGGGACATGAAGGTATTTACGGAAGTGAATATTTGACCTATGGTGACCGAACGCTTCAAATTATTTTGCTTGACACGCGAACTTTTAGAGATGATTTGGTTCTCAACAAACCGCCACAAAAAGGGTTTAAAAACGATTACATTCCCAATCAAAATCCCGACAGTACTTTTTTGGGTAAAGCCCAATGGCAATGGTTGGAGCAAGAACTCAAACAAAAAGCCGATTTGAGAATTATAGCCTCCAGCAATCAGTTTAGTCACGAATACAATGGATGGGAATCTTGGACCAATGTACCTAGGGAGCAACAGAAATTTGTGGATTTAATAGCCAAAACCCAAGCCAATGGAGTCATTTTCCTTTCGGGAGATGTGCATTGGGGCGAGATATCCAAAATGCCAACCGACGTGACTTATCCATTGTATGATGTAACTTCAAGTGGCATCACAGAAACATGGCCCAATACTGAGCCCAATCGCTATCGCATTGGAGATGTTATTCCTCAAAACAACATCGGACGCATCCAATTTTTTTACAATGAAAAAGATCCGACTATTGTCATGGAGTTGATAGATATCCACGGTGTAGTAAATCGACAGGAGATTAAATTGTCTGAAATCTCATTTCAATAACAATTAGGTCAAGAAGGCAAAAACTAGTAAAACGGCAAATCCCAATAGGATAAATCCCACATAAGAAGTACTCAGAATCACAAATTTGAGTAACGTCTTTGCTCGGCTTTGTCCATAAAAATACTTCAGCGCTTTGTACATATAATAATGGATATAAATAAAAAAGGCCAAACGGAAAAGATTATTTACCCAACTGTTTTCCCCAAATATAGCTTGTGTGATGACGAGAATCAACATCAACCAAAATACAACCGATTGATTGTTGAAAACAAAAATCAAGTGTTCGCTGTAAGTATAAGGATGTCGGATGTAGAGCAAACTCAAAATCAGGGTAAAGAATGGTAAAACGATAAACAAGGACATGGGGAGTTTGCCCAACATTTTATCCCATAAAACACCTGCTTTTTCATCAATAGATTCACCAAAAGAATTGATTTCCTTAATTTTTTCATAAGTAAAAATATGCCAAGTGCTAGGATTGAGTTTTAATGCTTCTAAAACTTCCAAAGTAGGTTTTTCGGGATCGTGATTGGCGAAGCTAAACATATTTTCCCATTTCCCTTTTTTAGGGTCCAATTGAAATGGTTCGATTTCAGTGAGGTATAGACTATCATTTTCTGAAAGATTAATATCATATTGAATATTAAAATCCTTCATTTTTTTTGTAGTATTTTTATGAAAAGCATAACTACCACCTATATTGAGTGGAATGGCTTCATTATCTTTTGCATAATCTTTTTCTATACTATCTACCAAAAGCATATTCTGTTTGAGCAAGCCTTGTAACAGTTTTTCTTTTTCAATTTTGGCAACAGAACTATCATGTAGGATTTGAATGTTTTGGTTAATCGAAAAGAAGTTTTCAATATTCACTTTTAATTCGTGTTGGAGTTGTTCCGATTTGAGATCTTGCTTTTTGGGAACCTCAAATAATTGAATCAGACTATTGACGATGATAAATACAATTGCAGCGTGCAAAAGAAACATAAAAGGACTTGTGTAGGATTTACGACGGCCGTTTATATAGTCTTTGGAGACTTTTCCGGGACGAGTAAGTAGCGGGATGAGGGTTTTGATAAATAAATTGTCAAATGCGAAAAAGCCACCAAAAAAATGCAAAACGATTTCTTTGATACTGATTTTACGCGTATCATTGTGCTGACCGCAATGAGGACAAAAGTTTTCGTCGCCATGCATGGGTTGCCCGCAATTCAAGCATTCCAGTCCTTTATGATTGGTTTGGGTTGGCATATATATTTAGTCTGAAGTTGACTTCAAAAATAAGGATTTGTAACGGAATAAGATGTGCAGAATTGACGAAGATATTTTGTTCTTTTTCAAGACGCAAATTGCAGCTAATAGCTTGCGACTCTTAGCAAAATTTGTAACGCAGAAAAAGGGCAAAAGGGCAAGTCAAAATGTATAGTTTATTTCGTTATAAAGCCTAAGTATTTTTCCTTATTGTCCCATGTTACGAGAACTACCCGTTCCATAACCGATTACTTTAGCATATTTACTTCCAAATTTGAAGTAATATACTAGCACTTGATATTCGTTTTCGGTTTCGTCAAAACTGCCATTGATTGCCGTTCTATCAATATTGTTATCTTGGTTTAAAACTACGTAATTGTAATTGTGAAAACCTTGTTTCATCAGGATTTTGGCTTCGTACAAATTCATAATGGGATTGAATGTCATGCGGTTTTCATCTGTCAATTGGAAATTGTTGAAACCTCCGTATACATAGATTTGTTGGCCCATCATTTCGGGTACATCCAATGTAAAATTCACCCAAGAGTAATCGGCTTCAATATTCGAGTTATCGGCTCGTGCATTGCGAATGACAAAATTACCATTGGCATCGGGATAATAGGTATAAGTGTCAAATGCTCGTGGTATATCGGTGTATAAAATACTTTCGTACAAATCTTTGCCACTGACAACGGAAGCCACATTCATATTGGTCATCAATAGGTCTTTGGTATCAAAATTCAGGAATTCATTACCACCCCAAAAAGCAGTTTCTTTATCGTATTTGTACAACAATTGATCGCCTCTGATAAACTGAGGTTTTAGACCTACAATTCGGTTGGAAGCATCAAAATTCTGGTAAATGATTGGATAAATTTCTTCCTGTGGATTGTTGATGGTCATTCCCGGATGATTGATGCTGAATTGCACCGATTGTTGTGAGTCTATAAATTTTACATCGCGACTTTGATGCACTGAAAT
Source organism: Flavobacteriia bacterium (assembly GCA_011391075.1). Classification (GTDB taxonomy): domain Bacteria; phylum Bacteroidota; class Bacteroidia; order Flavobacteriales; family Flavobacteriaceae. Next base: position 3,439 of record JAABRF010000003.1, read on the forward strand.
GCCTACTGTGGTCAAGGGTTCGTACACTACAAAATAACGGGTAAACATCACTTCTTCGTCATCATTATAGATACTGAGGCGGTAATTACCACTGATCAAAATTTGTGTTTGTTCATTGGGAATAGTCAATCGATAATGGGTGTAGAATTGAAGTGTATTAAACGAATTTTCATAATCCCTGATTTGTTCTTTTTCATAACCTCGAATGTATTCGGTGGGCAATAAATCGGAATTTTCTCCCCAAGGATCGCAATGTTCTATCAAATAATAATAGTCTTTTTCATCGGCTTGTAAATCATCAAAAGTGAGTTGGATTTGTCCAGTTTTTTGGATTACAGGTACAAATCCATTGCCTTCTGAAGAAGTTAATTGAACCGTTTTGATATACTCGGGAGGAAGTACGATGGCTTGAGGAAAAAGAGCATTTGTAAAAGAAGAAAGCAGTGAAAACAGAACGGTTAGGATTATTGGGAAAACAAACAGTTTCTGAGATGGTACTTTGGACATGATTTGATTTTTTAAGAAACGACTAAGATATAACAAAAATGGTTCCAATTTAGTATGTGATGCGTAGATTCCCAAAGATTTATTATAAATTCTAATTACCAAATTCCAAATTCCAAATTCCAAATTCCAAATACCAAATTCCAATTACCAAATTCCAAAATCCAAAATCCAAATTCCAATCCCGATAGCTATCGAGACCAAATTCCAATAGCTCCATAACCAATAACTCCATAACCAAACTTGAAACCATCCGCATAACCCTCTTTTTAATACCTTTGTGCCATGCCAATCCGTTCCAAATACAGCCAAATGATCAAAGCCGAAGCCTTGCGCTTGGGTTTTTCTTCTGTAGGAATTGCCAAGGCTGAATATCTCGAAACAGATGCATCCCATTTGACCCAATGGCTTGAAAATGGTTTTCAGGGCGAAATGCACTATATGGAAAATCATTTTGACAAGCGACTCAATCCAACGCTTTTGGTTGAAGGAGCCAAGTCGGTAGTGGTAGTCGCCCATAATTATTTTCCGGATAATTCACTCGATCCTGATGCCTATCAATTGGCTCGTTATGCTTACGGCGAAGATTACCATTTTGTTTTAAAAGACAAACTCCAACAACTGTTACAATATATCAAGGAACAGATCAGTCCTACTCATGCTAGAATTTTTACCGATTCGGCACCGGTATTAGAGCGTGCTTGGGCAGTCAAAGCCGGTTTGGGTTGGCAAGGCAAAAACACCTTGTTGATTCAAAAAGGCAAAGGTTCTTATTTTTTTCTAGCCGAACTCATCCTTGATTTGGAATTGGCTTATGATGTTCCCTTTACTACCGATCATTGTGGCACTTGTACGCGATGTATAGATGCATGTCCTACGCAAGCTATTTTACCAAACAAAATTTTGGATGCCCGAAATTGCATTTCCTACCTTACCATAGAATCCAAATCTGAGATTCCGGAAACTTTTCAAAACCAATGGAAAGATTGGATTTTTGGTTGCGACATCTGTCAAGAAGTTTGTCCGTGGAATCATTTTGCATTGCCACACAACGAACCTAAATTTCAGCCGGTTCCCGGTTTGATGGACCTATCACGAAGAAATTGGGAAGAAATTACTGCAGAACTATTTGAAAAAAGATTTGAGAAATCGCCTTTGAAACGCACGAAATGGGAAGGAATCAAGCGGAATGTGTCTTTTATTCAGGGCAAGACTTGATTTACTAAGGGCACGACTTGGAGTCGTACCCTGAGTTACGATTTAGAGTCGTACCTTGATAAATGCTTTGTAATATTTCACACCAACTGATAATTGTCAGGATGATAGGTTTTGGAAGAGAAGTATCTTTGCACTTTAATTTTAAAACACCTTTTCCATGCCATCAGATGCCAAGTTGTACAACGATGCTTTGTTGTATCATTCCCAACCTACTCCCGGAAAAATATCAGTAGTTCCCACCAAAAAACACACGACCCAACGCGATTTAGCCTTGGCTTATTCTCCAGGTGTAGCTGCTCCCTGTTTAGAAATAGAAAAGAATCCGCATGATGCTTACAAATACACTTCCAAGGGAAATTTGGTTGCTGTGATATCCAATGGGACAGCTGTATTGGGTTTGGGTGACATCGGGGCACTAGCTGGAAAACCGGTTATGGAAGGTAAGGGATTGTTGTTTAAAATATTTGCCGATATTGACGTATTTGATATAGAAATTGATGAAAAAGATCCCGAAAAATTCATTCAAACCGTAAAAGCTATTGCACCTACATTTGGAGGAATCAATCTCGAGGATATCAAGGCTCCGGAATCGTTTGAGATAGAAAAAAGACTTGTCGCCGAACTCGATATTCCGGTGATGCATGATGATCAACATGGGACTGCCATTATTTCGGCGGCGGCTTTACTCAATGCTTTGGAATTGGCTGTTAAAAAAATTGATCAAATTAAATTGGTCGTATCCGGGGCAGGTTCGGCAGCTTTGGCGAGTGCCAATCTGTATGTGCTTTTGGGCGTAAAGGTGGAAAACATCATCATGTTTGATGTCAATGGGGTATTGTCATCCGAGCGTACGGACTTATCCGATTTGCAAAAGAAATACGCTTTAGCCAAACCCGGTATTACTTTGTCCGAAGCGATAGTTGGAGCGGATGTGTTTTTGGGATTATCAGCCGGTAATGTTTTAAAACCCGAGATGTTGTTGGCAATGGCACCCGATCCTATCGTATTTGCCATGGCCAATCCTACACCTGAAATTGACTATAATCTAGCCATTTCTACCCGCAAGGATGTGATTATGGCAACCGGTCGATCTGATTATCCCAATCAAGTGAACAATGTATTGGGTTTTCCCTATATTTTCAGGGGAGCTTTGGATGTAAGAGCGACCAAGATTAACGAAGAGATGAAGATGGCTGCTGTCAAGGCTTTGGCTGGTTTGGCTAAAGAACACGTCCCCGAGCAAGTCAATATTGCCTATGGAGAAAAACACCTTTCATTTGGTCGCGAATATATTTTGCCTAAGCCCTTTGATACCCGATTGATAGAAGTGATACCCGTTGCTGTCGCCCAAGCTGCAATAGCTTCGGGAGTGGCATTGGAACCGATTGAGGATTGGGAAAAGTACCGCGATCAACTGGCAGAGCGATTGGGTTCGGGTAGTAAATGGATGAAGCAATTGGTGAATCGGGCGAAGGAAAATCCCAAACGCGTGGTATTTGCCGAAGCCGATCAACTTGACGTGTTGAAGGCAGCACAGATAGCCTATGAAGAAGGCATAGCTATTCCCATTTTATTGGGAAATAAGGATTTGATATACGAATTGATGTCTGAAATCAGTTTTGATGCACCTGAAGGAGTCATAATGGTTATCGATCCAAAGAGTGATGAACAAAAGGAAAGACGTTCGCAGTATGCATATGAATATTGGTTGAAGCGTCAACGCAAAGGGGTCAAATTATTTGATGCCGAATCCATCATGAACGAGCGCAATTACTTTGGAGCGATGATGGTGATGCAACATGATGCCGATGCATTTATTTCGGGATTTACACGCAGTTATGCCAATGTAGTCAAACCTATCATCGAAATTGTAGGACGAAAAACCGATTGTCGAAAAGTATCGGCGACCAATTTGATGTTGACGCCAAAAGGACCTTTGTTCTTATCGGATACGGCGGTTAATATTGATCCATCGGCTGAGGATTTGGCTTGTATTTCACATATGACAGCCGAAATGATGCAAATGTTGGGGATGCAACCGGTGATGGCTTTGTTATCGTATTCCAATTTTGGCACTTCCAATCACGAATTATCGACCAAAGTATCTCAGGCGGTAAAGTTTTTACATGAGCATTTTCCCGATTTGTTGGTTGATGGCGAGATTCAAGCCGACTTTGCTCTCAATCAAGACATGAGGCATGATCGTTTTCCATTTTCGAAAATAGAAGGGAAGAAAGTGAATGCGTTGATATTTCCCGGATTGTCATCGGCCAATATTGCGTATAAAATCATGAAAGAGCAGCATGATGTGGCTTCTGTAGGGCCAATTTTGATGGGATTATCCGAGCCGGTTCACATTGTACAGATGCGTGCTACGGTGGATGAGATTGTCAATATGACCACTATTGCGGTAATTGATGCTATAGATAGGCAAAGAGTCAAAGTTTAATTCTTCTGTTGAGACATTTTTGACAACACTTACTCTTATTAAGTAAATTTCAATCTAAATATTCAAGTATTAAAAAAGATTCCTCACTACGTTCGGAATGACTATTCGGGTATCTATCAGGGCGGGCGGCGAAGCCGCCCGCTCCCCCATATAAGTAAATAAAGTCATTCCGAACGTAGTGAGGAATCTGTATAACTTTTTAAGCATATGGTTATTTGAAAACATTTTACCATTTCGTATATACACATTAATGTCTAGCTAATTACTCTTTACGTCTTTGGTAACAAGTTTTTACCTAAAGTGGAGTTATGCCTGAATAGTTACATTTCTAGTTTTAAAGTTTTATTTTTTCTGAATCAAATATTACAAAATGACCTTTATCACTTTTAAAAAACTAATATTTAAACTACATTTGTAGAATAATAATTTAAATTTTGTAATATGGCATTAAATGAGAAATTATATAAGGACGCATTATTATATCACGAGTTTCCAACTCCCGGAAAAATATCGGTAGTTCCTATTAAGAAACACGCAACCCAACGTGATTTAGCTTTGGCTTATTCTCCAGGTGTAGCTGCGCCTTGTCTGGAAATTGAAAAAAATCCGCATGATGCCTATAAATACACTTCAAAAGGCAATTTGGTTGCCGTTATTTCCAATGGTACAGCTGTTTTAGGTTTGGGTGATATTGGTGCATTGGCAGGTAAACCGGTGATGGAAGGAAAGGGTTTGCTTTTTAAAATCTTTGCCGATATTGACGTATTTGACATCGAAATCGATGAAAAAGACCCTGAAAAATTTATACAGATTGTCAAAGGTATTGCGCCTACATTTGGAGGTATCAATTTGGAAGACATCAAAGCACCCGAAGCTTTTGAAATCGAGCGACGCTTGAAAGAAGAATTGGACATTCCTTTGATGCATGACGACCAACATGGAACAGCAATCATTTCGGCAGCCGGAATGATCAACGCAGTAGAGATTGTAGGTAAAAAAATTGATGAGATTCGCATTGTAGTCAATGGGGCAGGTGCCTCGGCTATTTCTTGTTCACGTCTTTATAAAAAATTGGGTGTCAAGCCCGAAAATATGATTATGTTGGACAGTAAAGGCGTTATTCGCAAAGACCGTCCTGATTTATCAGTTGAAAAATTGGAATTTGCCACTTCATTGGATGTTCACGAATTGGACGATGCTATCGTAGGTGCCGATATGTTCTTGGGTTTGTCTAAAGGCGATGTATTCACGCCAGAGATGTTGTTGAAAATGGCAGCCAACCCTATCGTTTTTGCTTTAGCTAATCCCAATCCCGAGATTGATTACAATCTAGCCATGAGTACCCGTAGCGATTTATTGATGGCTACCGGTCGTTCGGATTTCCCCAATCAAGTCAATAACGTATTGGGATTTCCTTATATTTTCAGAGGTGCGTTGGACGTGAGAGCTACAACCATCAACGAAGAAATGAAAATTGCGGCTGTATATGCCTTGTCAGAATTAGCCAAACAAGCCGTACCCGAACAAGTCAATATTACCTATGGCGAAAAACACATCGCTTTCGGTAGAGATTATATCATACCTAAACCATTTGATACCCGTTTGATAGAAGTAGTTCCTTTGGCTGTAGCCAAAGCTGCAATGGCTTCGGGAGTTGCCAAAGAACCTATTCAGGATTGGGAAAAATACCGCGAACAATTGGCAGAAAGATTGGGCGGAGGTAGTAAATGGTTGAAAAAATTGGTCAATCAAGCCAAAGAAAATCCAAAACGCGTCGTATTTGCTGAAGCTGAACATCTCGATGTTTTGAAAGCAGCTCAGATAGCCCATGATGAAGGTATTTGCATCCCTATTTTATTGGGAAATAAAGATATTATTCAAGAGCTCATGTTGGAAATCAGTTTTGAGGATGTTAAAAAGGAAGTATTGATACTAGATCCTAAAAGTGATGATCAAAAAGACAGAAGAAATTTATTTGCAAATGATTTTTGGATTAAACGCCAACGTAAAGGAATCAAACTTTATGATGCCCAATCACTCATGCGCGATCGAAATTATTTTGGAGCTATGATGGTCGTTGAAGGTCAAGCAGATGCTTTGATTTCAGGATATTCACGCAGTTATTCTAGTGTTATCAAACCAATGATGGAAGTGATAGGTCGTCAAGGAGATGTCAAACGTATTTCGGCGACCAACCTGATGTTGACTCCCAAAGGTCCTTTGTTCTTATCGGATACGGCGGTTAATGTAGACCCCAATGCCGAAGATTTGGCATGTATTACTAAGATGACAGCCGATACGATGTCCATGTTTGGTATCAAACCAGCAATAGCTTTGTTGTCCTATTCAAATTTCGGCACCTCCGACCACGAATTGTCAACCAAGGTAACCAAAGCGGTCAAGATGTTGCATGACAACCATCCCGAAATAGATGTGGATGGAGAGATTCAAGCCGATTTTGCCTTGAATCAAGAGATGATGAAAGAACGTTTTCCATTTTCAAAATTGGCAGGTAAAAAAGTTAATGCCTTGATATTCCCTGGGCTTTCATCGGCTAATATTGCCTATAAAATTATGAAGGAACTCAATGATATCGAATCAATAGGGCCAATTTTAATGGGAATGGATAGAGTTGTACATATTGTGCAATTGGGAGCCAGAGTAGATGAAATGGTCAACATGACTACTATTGCAGTTGTAGATGCACAAGTACGTGAAAAGAAACAAAAAAAATGAAACGTTATACTTTATTCATTTTAAATTTTTTTAGTGTATTAGTATTGTTGGTGGTTGTATCGGGTTGTAAGCAAAAAGCAACCCGATACATCCATTTGCAAGGCAATGCACAAGGCACTACGTATTCCATCAAATATGAAGATGTAGAAGATTACACAGTTGAAATCGACAGTATTTTCAAAGTAATTGACGCTTCGATGTCAACGTACAAACCGGAATCTTTGATCTCCAGAGTCAACAAAGGTGATACCACTGTGGTATTGGATGAACATTTTATAAGGGTGATGGAATTATCACGTACAGTATATGAAGCAACAGGTGAATTGTTTGATCCTACCATTGGGATATTGGTCAATGCGTATGGTTTTGGACCTGAGAAAGTAGAAGTAATAGACTCGATGACTTTGGTAAAACTATTACCGTATGTAGGTTTCTCTAAAGTTAAGGTTGTTCAAAATCAATTGGTAAAAACCTATCCCGAAACTACTTTGGATTTCAATGCGATTGCGCAAGGTTATACGGTGGATATCATCGGTGAATTTTTGGAAAGCAAGAACATTAGCAATTATATGGTTGAAATTGGAGGAGAGGTCAAAGCAATAGGTGTCAATCCTGATGGAAAATTGTGGAGCATAGGTGTCCAAAATCCCGATCCGAATGCCGAACAGACTTTAGAAACCATAGTCTATCTCGATTATCAATCGGTAGCTACATCGGGTAATTACCGCAAATTTAAGGTCGATGCAAATGGAAAAAAATACGTACATACCATCAATCCAATAACGGGTAAAGGCGAACCCAGTAATTTGTTGAGTGCTACAGTCATCACCGAAGACTGTGCCTTGGCTGATGGCTATGCTACTTCGCTCATGGTTATGGGATATGATAAGTCCATGGAATTTTTGAAAACCCATCCCGAATTGGAAGTTTTTTTGATTTATGTGGATGAAAAGGGAATTACTCAAACGTATTCCAATATTAGAGAGAAATCTGGGAAACTTTAGGGGTTTTTTGGCATAATAAAGTAGCGATTATCAAAATGGTTATCCCTTTCTCATAGATCTAGGGATACTATAATAAGCATAGGTAAACTTTTTATGACCAATAAGGTTCATACAACAGATTCCTCCCTAGCGGTCGGAATGACGGCAACATCTATTGATTGGTAGGAATAAAAAGAGCGGCATAGCCGCTCTTTTTATTCATTCAATATTTGATAAATAGGGATTGCTGAAAAAGTCTTACAAACTAGTTTTTCAACAAGTTAAAGCGAAATATTTCTATCCATGTGCAAAGATTTTAAACGTTTTTACTTAAAAACCTTGCACTTGCCATTCATTTAAAATGAATCAATCCTATTTTTTTTAATTGTTAATTTGTTTTAATAGAGATCTTGTCCCGTAGGGACTAAATATCTGTAGAAAAACATACATGAATAAAAACACGCCGACGGTTGCAGCTTCGCTGCAACCGTCGGCGATAATCTTGTCAAACATTATTCGCTACAGATATTTAGTCCCTACGGGACTGCTACATTTAGGGTAACAATTGATGATATTATTTAAATCCACAATACTTTAAGGGACTTTAATCAAAGATTGTACTTCAATTTATTGCAATTCCTATTTTAACTTTATCAGCAGACCCTAATTACCTAAACCAACTGAAAAATCCTCCTGTTTTCTTTTTGGATTCCAATGAATCTTTTAATTCTTTACCAAATCGTTTGGAAGCATACAAGTGTTCTCCATTGGTCAATGAAACCATTAATTCGTGGTGATTGTAGCGCTTGATAAATAAGGTGTTTACCAATAAACTGTTGGAAATTTGTTTGAAATCGTAATCTAAAACCAACATGTCTTTGTAATATCCTAAATTCTTATTGGTAGTCAATTGTTTGCCATTTTCCAAATAAATGTATGAAATTACACCATCGGCTTTCAAATACACAATATCGTGTATATCAACCAATTCAACAATTCCATTATGGAGATAAAATGCAATCTTGTGTGATTTGACTTGTTCATTATTACCTATGTGTTCCAATAATATCTGTACTTGTCGATTGTAATTTTGATTGCGTAATTTTTGTGAAGCCTTGTGAACGGCTTGTATCAGTTCACTATCATCCAAAGGTTTGTATAAAAAATCCAAAGCAGAATACTTGATGGCACTCAAAGTGTATTCTTTGGCGCTTTCACCGGTTATAAAAATGATTTCAAAATTGATATGCCCTTCTTCAGAAAGTTGTTTCAATAAATCAAAACTCGTTCCTGTTGGCATTTGTATATCCAAAAACACAATATCATAGGTTTGCTTTTTTATAGCAAGCGCTGCTTCTTCCAAATCGTATACTTGGTCAATAAATCCGATATCCGGACAAAGTTTCTCTATTCTATCCAGAATATAATCTGAAGTTGTCTTAACATCTTCAACGATGAGTGCTTTGTATTTACTTGACATTTTTAAATTAATTTTTTAAAATAATGCGTATCGATATTGCAATATTAATTCTCCCATATAAATTGGGACTAAAATCAACCAATTCTAATTTGAATTATCGTTCCACCTTCATCCGGATCGATAATGGTTATTTCAATGTGGTAACCCAATTGATTTAATACTTCCACTCGGTTTTTGATCAATTCCAAACCTCTTGATTTATTGGCAGGAATAGATTGTTGTTTCCGTTGCAATGATTCTTTTCTGCCAATACCGTTATCTTGTATCAGACAAATGATGGCATCGTCTTGTTCTATCATATTTATTTTTATCAGGCCTTGATCACTACCGGGCAAAATACCGTGTTTGATTGCATTCTCCACAAAGGGTTGTATAATCAAAGGTGGTATGGTTTTATTCAATATATTTTGATTTTCAATATCAAATACATAATTGATTTTGCCTTCGGGATATTTCATCTTTTCCAAATCCATATACATTTTGAGCATTTCTACTTCATCTTTTATACTGATTTCATTATTGGTAATATTACCCGACAGAATTTGGGTACTTTTGATCGAAGATTCCATATAAGAACGCAACAAACGAGAAAATTTCACCAAAAACTCATTGGCTTTCTCGGGTTGTTGCTTATTGATGATACTTTGGACAGAAGATAAAAAATTGAAAATAAAATGCGGATTCATCTGCGCTTGTAGCGTTGCAATCTCATGAAATTTGAGTTTGCGTTCGTTTTCAGCTACTTTGATTCTGTTTTTGTAATAAATATAAACTAAATAGGATGTAGTTCCAGAAAACAGAAGTAAAAGAAAAAAAGCTAGTTTATAGAAAAAAGGCTCCTGAAACAGCGGAAGCGATACTTTAATTTGTACTAAACTTTCTTTGATATATGATGAACTATTGGTTTGACTTCCGTTTTTGGCTCTAACTTTAAAGGTGTATTTCCCCGATTTAAGATTGGTATATATCACTTGTTTTTGATGTGTCCAATCGGACCAATTTTCATCAAATCCTTCCAATTTATATTGAAAAACGCTTTGTGTAGGCAAACCAAATCCTACTGTTTCGTATTTGATTTCCAATTTGTTCACAGATTTGGGTAACCGGAATGTGCTTTTTCCATTTTCTTCTGAGTTGGACAAACCTGTATCATTGATCCTGCTCACCCAAACATTAAAATAATCTGGAGTATAGGATATCTTGTTTAAATCTAATACAGAAGTGAAAGTAGTTGAAGGAATAAACACTTTGTTTCCATCAACCAAGAATCCATTTTGTGCAATTTCTTCACTTACAAATCCATTTCGGTAATTGTACATTTTGTAATTTAATTGTCCATTTTGGTTGAATTGGAGTAAATCAATGATGTATAATTCGTGTGAAGTTCCTACCAATACATGTTTGTCTTGGATTACCTCTATATCCAAAATATAGGTTTGAAATGTTTCAGAATTGAGTTTGGTAAATTGATTGGTTTTTAGATTATAATACCACAAACCATCTGTCCCGCCTAACCATATATTGCCTTTTGCATCTTTGTCCATTGAAATAACACCATCACTAGGAGCATTATTAAACAATCTATTGATATCCGAAAAAGTTCCCGATGCTCGATTGAAAACGACCATATTTTCCCATGATCCAATCCAAATTTCTCGCTCATTTTTAAATTCAAAGCAAGTAGGACGTGAAATAATCAGTTTTTTACTTTCATCTTTATAGGTCTTTTTTTGACCATTCACATCAAAGAAAGCCAAACCATTTTCCTGACCGACAATTGTTGATTTTGAATAGGGATCATATTGGGTTATGATGCTTAATTCATGGTCAATACGTTTGAAATGATGATAATCGTATTTTAATATGCCGTTTTGGGTAGGAAAATATAGATTTCCCGAAGAATCAGTTGAAGCACCATAATAGAACTCCGTTTCTGGCTTGCCGTTTGATTGAAGAGTTGGCAGTTTAACTTTGGAATATGTTTCCGGTTGCATTTCAAACAAACCTACTGTATATTCGCCTGAATAATATTTACCATTTTTACCTTTTATAAGCGTCCAAACGTCGTTCATATATTCTTTAGGAAACATTTTTAAAGCTCCATTTCCTACTTGATACAATCCATTGTCTGTTGCAACCCAATAATTCCCGTCAAAATCCATGATGGCATCAAAGGGCATTTTTAAAATAGGGAAGGATAGGTGTTCACTTGAATGGTTTTTACGATTTAATAAATAGTACTGAAATCCATATCGAAATAAATGCAAATCTACCGGTAAATCATTGATATTGAAATTTTTCAATATTCCATTTTCCAAATCAGCTGTAAAATAAATGTGCCTTGTTAATGGATTCTGAACGGTAATGTGTTGATTCTCTTGTTCTATCACATATATATTCCCATTTTCAAACTTTTCAAGTGATATGACCCCTTTAAAGGTCTGTTTTATGAATTTGCCATCTTGAATATACTTCAATATATTTAAAGAATCTTTTATTCTGAAATAGGCTATATTACTTTTAGAATCAAAATAATTGGAATAAGCAAAATGCGAAAAAACTAGATTTGCTTGGTACTTCCGTAATATTTTTCCATTTTGAATTTCCTTGATTGAATGTGCATCATACAACCAATATTTTCCATTTCCAGCCAAAAAAGAGGTGGCTTCTGTAAAATGATGTAAAAGAATCATTTTGCCTTTTTCAAATTTGTAAATTCCCTTTCTGGTGCCAATCATGATGCCTCCTTGAGTTGACTCATCTATGCGGAAAATATATTGGTTTTTGAGAAAAATTTCAAAATTTTCACCATTGTATCTTGCCAAACCACCTTTGGTTCCAACCCATATGTAGCCTTTACTATCTTGATGTAAAAACTGAACCTGTATTTGTGGCAAACCGTTGTGGGTTGTATAGTTGATATAAGGCATGTGTTGGGCAAACAAACTGTTTGTCGCCCAAAAAATAATGTAAATGATGTATAAATACTTTTTTGACATAAAATTCAATGAAATCATTTAAACTTTTTTGATTGTAGCGAAAAATTAAGATTTTTGTTCCAGATTTTAGTTTTTTCGCATTGCATAGTGTCGCTTAGGAGTAATCAATAAATATATATAGGGCAAAAGATAATTTTACATTGAAAAAATTTAAATGAATTCAATATCAAAAATACAACTTTTAAAGGCAATAAGCTAAAAAAAATAACAATTGGACGATATACGTAATAGTTGGAAGTTTTCGCGGGTTTATACAATCTTCAGACCGCACAACCAAATGGACCCGGAGTGTAAATTTGAATTTTTTTAAATGGTATCAAACACTTATTCACGACTTTTCCAATTTCCTTAAAAGTAAACTTGCTCCTCTTAAAAATCAAACAGCTTTTTGATATTACACCCAAAATGCTTGGTTATATTAGAGTATTTAAGTCCATATTTATTGTATATTAATTTAAATATTTTGAAAATAAATATATATTTATTGTTTATCAATAAATTTGTATATATTTGTACCCTAATTTTAAATCAATTCAAAATGTCAACTAAAAAAGATTATTTTCTAAAAGCCTTACATGTTTTTTCATGGATTATTTTAATCGGTTTATGTATTGAAGCAGGCGGCTTCATTTTCAATGTGTTTTTTACAATATTTATTAATCCGGAAGGAGCTCAAAAATTTTGGACCGAAGTTAATTTATCCGAATTGTACTATTTTAATCAAAGTCATTATGTAACCTTAACATCAATCATGATTATAGTGGCTGTGTTGAAAGCTTTGATGTTTTATTTTATCGTAGAAATATTTTTCAATAAAAAATTTGATTTATCAAATCCATTTAATGAACATGTCAAACGATTTATTTCTAAGACGGCCTATATTGCTTTGGGAATTGGTTTGTTTTCTTTTTGGGGTGCAGAATTTGTGGAAAATTTGATACAGCAAGGCGTAAAATTACCGCTTTTACAAAAATTAAAATTGGCTGGAGCCGATGTGTGGTTTTTTATGGGAATAACGCTTCTGGTTATTGCGCAAGTATTTCAAAAAGGAATAGAATTACAAAACGAAAACGATTTAACTATTTAAGATATGCCAATAATTGTAAACTTAGATGTGATGATGGCCAAACGTAAAATGTCATTAAACGAACTATCAGAGAAAGTGGATTTAACTCTTTCCAATCTATCTATATTAAAAACAGGAAAGGCAAAAGCTATTCGTTTTTCTACTTTAGAATCAATATGTAAAGTTTTGGACTGTCAACCAGGCGATATTTTAGAATATAAGTTGAAATAGTTATCAAAAAGCAACTAGAGTGTGAATAATTTCAATGTATTGAAATATATATCTGATGGTTTTGGGAATTGAAAATTTATAAAGACTAGGGGATATTTAAATATTTATGTGTTTGAACAGAAACCTTCCATTTTGGATGATTCATTACATAGGCTGTAATCAAAGGTATCATTTTCTCTCTTACACTCCATTCAGGTTGTAAATACAATTCACAATGTTCTTGTACCTGTGCTGCTTGTTCTTCAGCAAATTCAAAATCTTGCTTACTTCGAATGATGATTTTTAATTCATGTGCCATGGTAAAAATCTCTTTGACCGGAAGTTTATTCCTTTTTGGAGACAAACATATCCAATCCCAATATCCTGAAATAGGAGCTGATCCCGAGGTTTCTAAGTGTACACTGATGCCATTTTCGTGTAGTTTTTTAGTTAGATATTGCATGTTGGATTCCAGTGGTTCACCACCGGTTACTACAACAGTCTTTGAATATTGAACAGCATTTTCAACAATTTGATCCGAGTCAGTCAAGGGATGTAAAGAGGCATCCCAACTTTCTTTTACATCACACCAATGACAACCTACGTCACAGCCGCCAACTCTTATAAAATAGGCTGCTTTACCTGTATGATATCCTTCACCTTGAATGGTATAGAATTCTTCCATCAACGGTAATTGTAAGCCTTTTTTTGTTTTTTCAGAATTGGTCATGTTTTAATTTTAATATGTTTAATGTATTTTTAAATATATTATAATTTCAATATATGATTATTGACGTATGTTTAAATTGTAATTAATGATTAAATTAAGTATTAATTACTTCATTTATTGATTCCAATAGTATATCACACCCTTTTTCGAGCTCCTGAATGTTGATATTTAACGGTGGCGTAATTCTAATGGCTCTTCCTTCAAATAACAACCAAAACAAAATCAATCCTTTATCCAATGCTTTCAAAATAATTTGTGTTGCCAATTCTGGTGTTTCTACCATAGCTGCCAACATCAAACCTTTACCTCGTATAGATTGAATTGCGGGATGTACTAATTTTTCTCGAATACATTGCTCTTTGGCTGCAATTTCAGACATTAATCCGCTTGCTAGTACTTCTTTTAAAGTAGCATATCCGGCTGCTGCAATGACTGGATGTCCTCCAAAAGTGGTGATATGTCCTAATTTTGGATTTTCGACCAATTGCATCATGTTTTCTTTCGATGAAATAAATGCACCTATTGGCATGCCACCACCTAATCCCTTTCCGGTAATAAAAATATCAGGTACCACATCGTGATGCATAAATTCAAATAACTTTCCGGTTCTACCAACTCCCGATTGAATTTCGTCCAAAATCAACAATGCACCAACTTCTTCACATCTTTCTTTCACAGCTTGTAAATATCCTACTTCCGGCACCACAAAACCGGCACTTCCTTGAATCGTTTCTAAAATAACTGCTGCCGTTTCGCAGGTGATTTTATCGAGATCATCAATATTGTTGAATTGAATAAATTTGGTTCCGGGAACTAGAGGTCTAAAAGCACTTTTGGTAGATTCTTGTCCATTGATACTCATCGAACCCTGTGAATTACCGTGATAAGCATATCGCGCCGAAATGATTTCAAATCTTCCTGTAACACGTTTGGCCAATTTCAAGGAGCCTTCAATAGCTTCAGTCCCCGAATTGGTTAGATAAACCATATTCAAAGATTCGGGAAGATTTTCAACCAACAATTTGGATAATGCCAAAGGTATATCTTGTACAAATTCGCCATATACCATTACATGTGTATACTGATTCATTTGTGCTACCATTGCATCTTGTACCACTTTAGGACTATGTCCTAGTGAATTAGCTGAAACTCCTGCCACAAAATCCAAATAAGCTTTGCCTTGCTTGTCATAGATGTAATTGCCTTTAGCTGAAGCTATATCCAATCCCATAGGATGAAGTGAGGTTTGCGCTTGAAACTGTAAATAATCTGGATTCATTTTTATGAATTTCGTTTTATAGATTAGGTGGGCAAAAGTAAGTAAACATTGGATAACGCGCGAAATAATTCAGGTAAAAAAATGTAATTGATGTTATTTATTTATTTTTTTGATAAATAAACTACTCATTTTGAGCAAATCATTAACCATTAAATTTTAAAGTAATGAAAATAGGAATAATCTTTTAAACCAAAGAATTTGAAAAAGATTGGAATGCCTTTAGATTTGCGGTTACTGCAAAAAAGCAAGGTCATGAAGTCAAATTGTTTTAGATGGGTGAAGCTGTAGCATGTGAAGGTTTGACCCACGATAAATACAATGTAGATGAACAACTCAAAATTTTCGTCAACATCGGTGGTGAGATTTTGGCATGTGGTACTTGCCTTAAATCGAGACAATTAGACGCTTCTGAATCATGTCCAATAGCAACCATGATTGATTGTGTGGAATTAGTCGTTTGGGCTGAACGTGTAGTGAATTTTTAGAAAATTAAGATTTAAAATAAAGTTATAACATACATTTCAATCTTGTTGTGCAAGTATCCAATTTCTTAAATTTCAGTTTTTAAAGAAATAACAAAATTTCTTCCGGCACCCGAAATTCCTGAACTATATGGTCTGTATAACTGATCTGTAATATTTTCAATACCTGCCGTTAGCGTCAGATAATTTCCAAATGCATAAGAGCCTTTCAAATTCAAAGTGTACCATGATGGGGCATATGGATTACCTTCTGCATCCAAAGCATACATGTAATCTTTGGCTTTTTCCTCTTCAGGAAGTTGGTCAAATGTCTTTTCTCCTGTATAATTTGCGTTTAGTTGTAAATCAAGTTTGTTTTTATGATAATTTAAAGAAGCATTGGCAAACCATGGTGCAGCATGACGAGAAGGACTGGTATCTCCATTATCCAACTCTTCTTCTCCTTTTTGATAATTGAATTGGGATTCAAATCCAAAACCATTATTTAATTTAACTTCCAATCCTGCTTGTAATCCATAAACAGTGGCTTTAGCCGCATTTTGAAGCGCTAATACGTCACTTAACTCGCCATCATACATAATTTGGCTTTCACCATTCAATGTAAAAGCACGTCTAACCATAGCATTATCAAGATAGGTGTAATATCCTGAAATATCAGCTTTGATAGAATTACCAAACATTTTAGCTATACCCAAATCCAAACTATAGGCATATTCGGCTTTTAAATCAGGATTTGGAACTACAACTGAACCGGGTTCAGAATCAAAAACTTTCCCCATATCATCTATATTGGGTGAACGAAATGCAGTGGATGCATTTAGACTTAATTCAAATTTTTCGATTGGTTTATAAACAAATCCAACACTTCCGGTCAAAGCACCATCATTGGAATGTGTTTCAGTAAACGGAAACGGATAAAAAGTAGTATCAAATGTAGCATCAATTTTATAAATATTGTATCTCAAACCTGCTTGCACATTGAATTGATCAGAAATTTTAATCTGATCGGTTAAATAGGCTGCCATCGAACACCAACTTGACATGGGATAACGAGAAGGACCTATTTCCGATGATCCGGTTGAAATATTTTCATTGATTCCGGTTGATTCAACATCGTCAAATACATATTCCAATCCATAATACAATTGATTTTTTTCTCCAAATGTCTTTTGGAAATCCAAATTCCCCGACCATGCATTTACCTTTTCTGTTCGAATTTCGCGTTTGGAACTATTCAGATTTCTACTGATTCTACTTTCTTCAAAAAATTGTTGTGCCAATTTCAAACTCATTTGATCAAAGAATTTTTCATGAGAAGTTAAATTGATATTGAGTTGATTCATCATCCATTTTTGAGGACCATAATTCCATTCTCCATATCGAGGATTGCCGTTTTTTTTACGTAAATGATAATCGTATCGCGAATATTCGGAAGTACTAGAGTAGTGGTAAGCATAATTAAAATCCCATTTTTCGGAAGGTTTAAAACGGAATTTTTGCATAAAATTGGATTGATTATACCCCGAAGGAACTTGTACTTGAGGATCAGGGTTATCTACAATAACATCCATGCCATTTTCTCTTTTTACATAATAAGGCCTAAGATAATCGTCGGGTCCATGACTTCCCATTTTTAAATCATCAAATAAATTGAAACTCAAACTACTGACCATTGCCCATTTTTTGCCACCGGAATTGAGGTCAAAGTGTGCGCTATGTTCTTGATTGGCTGTAGCATGTCTGTAAACAAGATGTCCGGATGTTATGGTTTCATGGTTCATGGAAAGTTGTGGTGTATGGGTTTGAAAACTCATCACACCACCTATAGCATCACTACCATAGATGACCGAACCTGGACCAAAAAAGACCTCAGCTTTTTCTATTGCAAATGGATCTAATGAAATCACATTCTGAATATTTCCGGATCTAAAAATGGCAGTATTCATCCTTACACCATCGACGGAATACAACAATCTATTGGTAGCAAAACCTCTAATCATAGGACTTCCACCACCTTGTTGACTTTTTTGAATAAACACTTTTCCGGTGTTTCCCAATAAATCGGCTGATGTTTGAGGATTTTGAAATTGAATATCTTGAATTTGAACGGAAATGATTTTGGAAGGTATATCATCCGAATGTTGGTTCCAACGAGTTGCAGATACTATGATTTCATCCATACTTAAAGCTGTAGGAGTGAGATTATATGTAAAGTTTAAAGCTTCCAATTCTTTATAACTAACATAGGCAGTACTGTAACCCAACATAGAGATTTCAATTTTATCAGATTTTTTAAAATCTGAAATATTTGCTTGACCCTTGATATTAGTTGTAGTGTAAACGCTGGGTTTAAAACTGATAATGGCAGCCATCTCTAAAGGTTGGTTGGTTGTTTTATCAGTTAAAGTAAGGGTTTGAGAATAAGAAATTGAGTATATAAAAAGTGTTAAAAATAGAACATTCCTAGACATGATAACTATATTAGGTAATCCGCATATTTATCAAAAATCATGCCGAAGACCCATTAAAAATTACAAATAAGATGATAAAAAAAGGATATTTCAAAACATTGAAATATCCTTTTTTTTAACATTAGGTTATTGTTATGGCAAATCAACTTGTTCCAAAATACTTTTAATTTTGATAATCTCAGCTATCTTTGGATTGGTGTATTTTTCCAATAAAAAGACTTTTTCAGGATAATTGTTTTTTATATAATCTTCAAATTCTTCATAATTTTTGAAAAGATGAAATTTTCTTGTTTGAGGAAAATAAAGAATCCCTTTTTCTCTTCTAGTAGCCATAGCTCCTGAAAGTCCACCAAATATAGCAGCAGCATTACTAGAAAAATAGTCACTCATAAACATATGTTTACCAATAAAATGAACTTTTAAATAATATTTACCACCATCAAATGATTGACCTTTTGCATTTTGGTCAAAATTTTCGATGATAGAATGAATATTTATATATAAGTTTTCTCCATCACTGATAGCAAATGCATCTTTAATTTTATCTCCTGAATCAGCATGTTCAAAACGATATGCGATTTGACTATCATTGACACTTGTAATCAAGTTGGTAGTAAAATTGGGAGTTTTACTTTCAAAATCATATTTGGTTAAATAAATACCTTTAGGATATTGAAAAATTGATAATACGTCTTGATCTATTTTTGAAATACTATCTATTGGACTTTTCAAAGTGTCTTGAACAATGGGATTATCTTGACTCCAAAGTATTTGAACACTTAAAAAAAATAAAATTTGAATAGTCTTTTTCATAAAGTTATTGAATTAATTAAACTGTTGATTATTTATAATCTGCAACATTTTTGCTTTAAAATCTGCCAATGCATATTTGATAAATTCCGAATCAATAGGGAAAGGGACTTCTTTGTTTTGTAATAATTGATAATATTTTTCCTCAATGGCTCTTTGGTCTCCTCTAAAAATAGCATATGTATTTTCAAATCGGGCTTCTCCTAATACCGGATTATTTACAGTTGTAGTGTTGTTAATCAAGTTTTTTACAGTAATTGTACCATCAACTTGTCCTGATTTAATCTGCTGCATAACTCTTACTTCAGCTTGAACCGTTATGATTTTGTCTCTTTTTCTGTCATTACCCAAACTATCTTTAGCTACATTTCCATTTGAATCATATATATATTCCCATCCATCTTTGATACGAGCTTGTTGTGGTATGAGTTCAGAATTTACCTGTTGAGGTGCAATATTTAAATGACTCAATAAAATACTAACTTCATAGTCATAGGTAATCTTTTTGTCTTTGGTGTTGTGATAAATGACCCATGGATTTTTCATATTGGATTCTTCAATTCTCAATAATTCATTCACATCTTCTTGAGTAGTGGCTGAGGCAATTTTATTATCCAATTTCAACCATACAAAACTACTGCCACGTGCTTTTGCTTGGTTTATCAAATCTGTAATATTAGAAACATAAGTTGGGTTGACATATTCCAATTCCCCATACATTTTATGGGCTTCACGAGCATCCAATTTAGACCCTTTCATTTTTTCATTGGCACCAATCAATAAATATTGGGAATAATTTTTTTTGGAAACAGCTATTTCATTGGAATAATCTTCGATTTTGAATGCAACTTCCTTTTCATTGTGATGCAAAGGTTGTAAGCTAATGACTTGGTATTGACGAGCATCTAAAGATTCATATAATGCATAGATTTTTTTTAAATTTAAGGGATTGTTTTGTGTTTTGTACAAATCAATTTGCTTTAAATCTCTTTCATTAGCCTTATCAAAAGCACGTTTGAAAGCAAGCACCAATTTATCATCACCTTTATCTTTTGATAGTTTCTCGAAACCAATTTCAAAAGCTTCGTCATAATTACCTGATTTAATATTGTTTTCAGCTTGTTTGCTGGCACTACAAGATGAAATTAGCCATATTAAGGCTATAAAATAAAAGTAATTTTTAAATCTCATGGGATTATTTTTAAATTGTAAGAATAGCTCATTTAAACTTTTCAAAAATACTAAAAAAAGATAAATGTGATGACTTTATCTGTCAAAAGAGTAAATTTTTGATGAAAAAAAAATCTATGAGAAGTTATAGTATCATCATTTTGATGCGGGAAGTACTTTGGAATAACATTCCCCAAAACCTATTCTCACATGATCATTGGCGCAAAAGCCCTTTAGTATGATCATATCATAATCTTGAACAAATGTTCTTTGACTTCCATCATTTAAAGTGATAGGTTTGGTTTCATTCCAAGCCAATTCCAAAAGTGTCGCATAACCAGAAGGTTCTGGAGCCGAAATAGTCCCACTGCCAAACAAATCACCCGAACGTAAATTACAACCATTGGAAGTGTGATGTGCCAATTGTTGATTCATAGTCCAGTACTGATGTTTGAAATTGGTTCTACATATTTCGGTTTCAACATCATGTTCTGTTTTGATAGAAGCCGATAATTGAATGTCAAAAGTGTGTTTACCCGATTTTTGTAAATAGGGTAGAGGTTTGGGTTCTTGAATTGGCCCTTGTGTCCTAAAAGGTTCCAATGCATCCATTGTAATAATCCATGGCGATATGGTTGTAGCAAAATTTTTCGATAAATAGGGGCCTAAAGGAAGAGTTTCCCATTTCTGAATATCACGAGCACTCCAATCATTGAGTAAAACCATTCCAAAAATATGTTCCTCTGTTTCATTGATTTCAATGGGTTCTCCCAAATGATAACCATCAGTAGTGATATAACCCATTTCCAATTCGAAATCCAATTTACGCGTAGCGGTATAAATGACTTGACCATTTTCATCTAATATTTGTCCCTTGGGTCTCCTTACAGGTGTTCCCGATTTAATTACAGATGAAGACCTTCCATGATAACAAATAGGTAAGTGTTTCCAATTGGGTGTTAAATGATGATCTTTTCCAAAAAACATTTTACCGGCGTTTTCTGCATGAACAATACTGGAATAAAAATCTGTATAATCACCTATATCAACAGGTAATAACATTTCTATTTCTTCTAAATCAAATAAAATTAAAGAAACTTGTTCTGTATGATGTTGTAATTCAGTATTTTCAACATCAAATAAATCTGCAATTCTATTCCTGACTTCTCTCCACCTTTTTCGACCGTGCGAAATAAAATCATTTAAGGTGTCTTGTAAAAAAACGTCGTCTGAAAGTTTAATCCCTTTAAAATAACCCAATTGTTGCAACGCACCCAAATCAATTACTTTGTCTCCAATTCGGGTTCCAATGGTAATAATATCGTCTTTGGTAATAAAAACCCCAAATGGAATATTCTGAATCGGAAAATCACAATCTTTGGGTACCGAAATCCAAGATTTACGTTTTGGATCATTGGCTGTTATTTGCATGACTTTAGACTTTTAAGTTTTTTTAATCAGAGTTCAAACCTACATAAAAAAACTAATCTGCAAATTTTTTTTAATTTTTTTTTTAATCAAACCCTAACTTTTTTTGAATTGCTTAACAATAAGTACACAGGTGTATGGAATGTTTACCATACACCTGTGAAATTATTTAATGAATTATTAATTTGGATTTGGCATTACCTTCATTTCCATTCAATATTAAAAGATAAAGTCCGGCTTCAAGATTTTTAAAATCAATGGATTGTTGAATGATCTTCCCTTTTTGAACAATTCTACCCATAGCATCTAGACATTCGTAGTTTTCAAATTCAAATTCTGAGTCTATTTTAACGGAATCATGCGTTGGGTTGGGGAAAATTCTAACTTGTTTTGAAAGTAAATCATTTGTACCTAAGCCAATTCCCCATTCATACCAAATATCTGCTGTGATATTTGTAATATCTGAAGTTTGGTTTGTCCCTACACCACCAGAACCATTGTTAAAAATAACATTTAGTGAGGTTACATTCGGAAAAGTATATTTATACCAACCGTTTTCATGAACGGTCATGGCAACACCAGGCCATGAAGTTGCCGGAATACTACCTCCAACTACATTCCAATAATAAACTTTTGGAATTACCCCATTCCATCCATTCAATGAAGGATCAGGTCTGAAATAGACTGTAATTCCAGAATTGGTAAACGTATACACATGGGTTTGAATAGTTGAACTTTGATTGGAAGCATTTTGAGCAAATGCTTTTAAAGTGGTTGTAGTCGTTAAATTCAAATTCCCACTATTTGTAAATACATTACTAGAAGTGGTAGGTGTTGTGCCATCAGTTGTATAATATATAGTTCTATTTCCATTTATTGTGCTTGAAGCAGTTAAAGCGACATTAACATTATTTCCTGTTGTATAGGTTCCTCCTGCGGGATTTATTGACAAACATGGGTCATCTATAGAAGGAGAAGAACTCAGCCATCCGGTTCCCCATTCATACCAAGATTCAGTGGTGGCTGTTAAATCGGGAGTTTGATTTGTTCCTACACCGCCATTTCCATTGTTAAATATGATGTTAATACTAGAAACACCGGTAAAAGTATAAACAAACCAACCATTGCATTCTGGTTGCATTTCAACGCCTGGCCAAGTAGTGTTTGCTACACTTCCGTTTGGAACAGCATTCCAATAATGAATTTTTGGAACAATATTTCCCCATGTTGTAGGTGGCTTGAAATGAACAGATAATGTTGATACTTCTCCAATGTAATAGGTTTTGGTCATAATATCACTTTGATTCCCTTCATTGTCTTTAGCAAATGCTTTAAAGGTTGTGGTTTCAACTATTGGAATTACAACAGAAACAGAAGCAGAACTTGAAGATGTTGTTGGTTCAGAGCCATCAGTTGTATAATAAATAGTCGGATTGGAATCTGATGAGTCTGATGCTGTAATGGTAACTGAAATGGGCGTTGCAGAATAATTTGTTTCAGGTGTGAATGAAATACTTGGATTGACATTGAGATTTTCTCCAACCCACACATGTTGAATTTTAGTTTTAGTAATATTGCCCTTTGTATCGGTTATTTCTATGTAATAATCCAATAATTTATTCGAAATTCCATTGACATAAGCATAATACATATTGGCAATCTGATCGGGTAACATAAAGAAACTAACCTCTGGATTGTTTGTAATATTGTCTTTGGGAATTATTTTTTCAGTCAAGTTTAATGAAATCCAATTGCCAACTTCACTTCCTCCAGCATAGGTTTCATTGAAATTTGTAGTCAATGGATTGATTCCATCTAAGTCTACCCGATATTTTAAAATAGCCGATTGAATACCACTTACATCATATGCCAATGTCCAAATAGCAAAATCGGCATCATTTAAAATTTGTTGATATCCGTAATTTGGACCAAAACCAATGTTACCAGGATTGTATGGATAGCGTTGGGGTGACATCACTGAAGGTTTGGTTAAATCTACATTCGGATGTGCATTGAGTGTAACTTGTGCTCTTTCAATGGCTCTATTGGTAGCCAATGTTGCCTTGATTTCTAAATCCAATGCCAAACCATAATAAGCATTGCCACTATCATATCCTGGAAGTAAAAAATGCCAAGCTTTTTCTGCTGGACTTGAACTAGAATTTGGGCTAACAACATCAGCAATATCAATACCACCTTCCAATTGTTCAGCCATAATGCAATAATTTTCTCCAGCATATAAAACTGCCATATTGCGTACATCTTCAGTCCAACCATTCGGATTAAATTTAGATTTATCAGTACTCATATTGAGTGGCCAAAACCAATTGATAAATTGTGGAGATCCCCAATCATTGGCAGCATTAAACCATGAGCCATCCTCGACTTTTACAACTGCATCATTTGGAACCGGAAAATCTGATAAATACTGTTCGATTGTTGTAGGTACATAACCTGATCCGACAGCAGCATTTGTAAATCCGGGAACTGCCTCTCCATAATAACTGGCTCCACCTCCCCATGCATTGTCTCCATCATGTGCCAATAATACCAATGGTGGACGATTTGTCAAAGCATAAGGAGCAATATTTGTTTGAATATTGCTAATTCCTTGTTGAGAAAATCCATCTCTGTAACTGTCCAAATCTGCCATTGGAACGATTGAAATTTTGTATTCAGTACCATTTTCAGGATCGACATATTTGGCTTTGTGTGGCATAAAACAATAAGGAGCAGCAAATTGCCCACCTCTACCATCTATTTGTCCATTGTGCCAATTTACACCTAATGTACTTACTTTATCAGCCAAATTGGGTGGATCAATATTACAACCATTGGTTCCAAATACCAATGGATAATCAGCTAATGTTCTTGCTAAATGTGAATTGGCTACTACAGTCCATTGAAATCCTTCTTCTATGAGAACTTTAATTATTCTTTCTGAAAAAGAGGCTTCAGCAGGCCAATATCCATTTGAATAATAACCAAATTGTTGTATTTGATAATATTTATGAGCCTGGATTTCTTTCTTTAATACTTCGTCACTTACCAATGGTGAAAGTGTGTGATGCATGGTAAAACCCATCACATCCAATCTCGGTTTTCCTCCTGATGTTAACCAAGAATGAGCTGTATTTACATCATTTTTCCAACCGGAAGAATAGCCCCATTGGTTTGCTACTCCAAGCGAATTCAAATTTTCAATCAAAGAACCTCCATAAGTCATTTGAGCACCTGCCTTTGGATATCCCATGATACTTTGTACGGCATTCTTGGGCTGAAATTGATAAGCATTTACTCGATCTGGTAATCCGAATATTTCTTCCAAATTATTGAGTGGATGCGCCAATCCATCTGTATAAGTATTGGTCCCATTTAGTTTTAAATCCTGACTTTCCTTTACCAATTGGTATCTGTTTGGATTACTTTGACTAACCTCACCCCAATAAGTGGGTTGATGCATATGCCATAAATAAGAAGTGTGTACTTGTGTAAATGATTGAATGCTAAATAAAAGCATTATGAAAGTAGCTGTTTTCTTCATTTGAAAATGGTTTGAATACGATTTTACATTGCGAATATTGGCTAAATTTACACACATATTACTGATTTAAATCATTAATATGTTCGCAACCGTTTTCGTGTTAAAAACTTTATCTTTACAATGCTGTTAGTTTAATGTTAAAGTAATTTACATTCAAACTATAAAAAAAAAATTTAAAGTATTTTTGTGTCATAATACTCAAAAAATAATCCATAAAAATTTATTTAAAATGAAAAAATTTCTCAAAATCTTTTCTGTTGTTTTTTTACTTTTTATCATAGCAGCTTTTGCAATACCTTATTTTTATAAAGATAAGATTGTCAATTATATAAAAGCCGATATTAATAAAAATATCAATGCAAAAGTTGATTTCGAAGATGTAGATTTATCATTGTTTAGAAGTTTCCCTAATTTCAATTTGGGAATAGATAAACTGACGGTTGACGGTGTTGATGCATTTAAAAATATAAGGTTATTAGAAGCAAAGGATTTAAATCTAACACTTGATATCAAAAGCGTATTTGGAGGTGATCAAATCAAAATCAATAAGATAGGAGTAGAGCAAGCAAAAGTAAATATTTTGGTTTTGGAAAACGGAAAAGCAAATTATGATATATCTAAGCCAAATGATGCCCAATCTGAACCTTCAAAATTCAATATTGATTTAAAAAAATATTTTATAAAAAATTCTGACCTTATTTATGATGATAAATCCATGGGATTTAAAGCTGAATTAATAAATCTTAACCATGAAGGTAGTGGAAAGTTGTCTGAAAAAATATATGAACTCAAAACTAAAAGTACCGTTGATACATTAACTATTACTTACGGTAATATTGATTATTTGCATAAAGTTAAAGCAGATGTTACTACTGATTTTGATATTTCAGGTGATTTTACCAAATTTACTTTAAAAAATACGTTGGCAACTATAAATGATCTCCCAATAATGGCTGATGGATTTGTGGAAATGAAAGAAAATGAGATTGTTATGGATATTAATTACAAAACTGAAAATGCCAATATTGCACAACTATTGAGTTTGGTACCAAAAGTTTATATGCCCGATTTGACCGGAGTTAAAACAGGTGGAGTTGCCAAATTATCGGGTTTTGTGAAAGGACATAATACAGAAACAGATTTACCTGGATTCAAATTATTGGTTGATGTTCAAAATGCCAGTATTCAATATCCTGATTTACCTGAAAAAATAAGTAATATTAACTTATTAACGGATGTTGATTTTAAAGGTGGAAGCGATTTGAATACAATGATAGTGGACTTGCCTAAGATTTTGTTTGATATTGCTGGAAGTCGTATTTCGGGGAATTTAAACGTTAAACAACCCATGACGGATCCATTTATAAGTGCTGCATTTAAAACAAAATTAGATTTTAATAAAGTAAATCAAGCTGTAAAATTTGAGCAAATAAAAGATTTATCTGGTATATTGGATGCAGATATCGCATTTAGTGGTTTGGTTTCTGCCATGGCCAATCAACAAGTAGATAAAATCAATGCCAAAGGATTTTTTAATTTGACCCATTTCAAAATGAAATCTGATGCCTTTAAAGATATTGTGCAAATACCTTCTGCTCAATTAAATCTAAGTCCGGCACAACTCAATGTTACGCAATTCAACAGTATTATTGGTGCAAATGATTTCTCACTTACTGGTTCT
Source organism: Flavobacteriia bacterium (assembly GCA_011391075.1). Taxonomy (GTDB): domain Bacteria; phylum Bacteroidota; class Bacteroidia; order Flavobacteriales; family Flavobacteriaceae. Next base: position 30,679 of record JAABRF010000003.1, read on the forward strand.
ATTTCAAATTATTTAGCTTATTTTTTGGGTAAAAACGAAGTGCTTAAAGGTGATTTTTATGGGAAATCTAAATATTTGAATTTAAATGATTTTATGACAGATACTTCAATCGAAACTTCAAATAAAAATCAACCTCAATCAACTGAAACCAAAACAACAGGAATAATTAAAGTTCCAGCCAATTTAGATTTAAATTTCAATCTAACAGCTGATAAAATTAAATACCAAAAACTAGATTTAAATAACATAGTTGGTGTAATGAAAGTTGCCAATCAAGAAATCAAACTTTCCAATCTTAATATGAATTTGTTAGGCGGAAAAGTTCAGTTGAGTGGTTTTTATAATACTGCCGGTACTAATGCCAAAAGTAATTTGAGTATAAATCTAGATCAAATGGGTATTAAAGAAAGTGCAAACTCATTTGATATGTTTAGTTCATATGCGCCAGTTTTAAAAAATATGACTGGTAATTTTTTCTCCAATTTAAGTTTGAATGTTGATTTGGATGAAAATATGAATCCTATATTAAAAAGCATTAATTCGCAAGGTAATTTTAAAACCAATGAAATTTCTGCAACTGGTATTAATGTGATGAAGAAGGTCGGAGAAATATTGAAAATCAATGAATTATTAAACCCAAAGATTGATAAACTCAATGCCAGTTTCACAATAAAAGACGGTACTTTAACTTTAAAACCCAATCAATTTAAATTAAATGGTATGCAAGCCGGACTGAGTGGAACTTTCAATTTGGATAAACAATTGAATTTGGAGCTTACTTTGGATGTCCCAAGAGAAAAATTAGGCAATAATTTAAATGGTGTCATAAACAATATTGCTGGAGTTGCCAATAAACTGGATTTAAACAAAGATATTGGACAAGTTGTAAAAACCAAATTTAAAATTACTGGTTTGGCAACCAATCCACAAATTAAACCTGTTCTATTAGGAAATAGTGGTGAAACAATAGCTGAAACGGTAACTCAAGTTGTTCAAGATAAAATTGAAACGGTTAAAAATGATGCATTAGTCAAAGCTCAAATAGAATCTGATAAGTTAATGACAGCAGCTAAATTGCAAAAGGAAAAATTGCTTATTGAAGCCGAAAAATTGGCTCAAGAAACTAGAGATAAGGCCAAACAAGCCGGAGACGAATTGTTGAAAAATGCAGGAGATAATCCATTGAAAAAATTGGCAGCCCAAACAGCAGCCGACAAATTGGTTAAAGAAGGTGATAAAAAAGCCAATCAAATAGTTGACACTGCAACTAGAAAAGGGGATGAGTTTATCCAAAAAGCCCAAATCCAAGCCGATGATCTTATTAATAAAGCTAAATAAATTGGATGAATATTATACTAAAAATCCCACTTTAAGTGGGATTTTTTATTTTTAATCGATTAAATTTAAAATAGTTATTATAAATCAATGATCAAATCATTCCTGACCAAAAAAAAGATTTAACGTGAATTTTATTCTTATTTTTAAGATTAATAGAAGTAAGGTTATTTACTATTTTTTTTCTGTTCATCAAAAAGCTTTCTGTTGAGTAATTGCTCTCTTTCTAAAGACCTAGATCGAGATTCTTTAAACTCTTCTTCCAGTTCCTCATATCTTTGAATTGCTGCTTTTGTTAAAACATGACTGTTTTTAAATTTATAAACATAATATCCGAAACCAGCAGCCAATAAAATAACCAAAATCCACATTATTGATTTGTAAGCAATTTTGCTCATAGGTATTCCTAAAAAAGAAATGGTATCCTTTTTTAATAACATTTCTTCGTTTTGGCTAACTTCAGATTTCAAAGCATTATTTTCATTTAATACTGTTGTAGCTTGCTGTTTGGAAACAGTTAATTCTGTTTTTAATCTGTTGATACTATCCAATATATGAGTGTGAAATTTGTTTAACCATTCTGTTTTAGTTGAAATATAACTTCCTTTAACAAATGAATTTTCAGTAATAAACTGTTTTTGCTCCATCAAATTCCCTTTTTCTAAAACCTGAGAATCAATATTTTTAAATTTTTGAATAGTGTCTTGTGCAATAAGGTTTAAACTTAAAAAAAATAATATTAAAGATTTAATAAGTAAATGTTTCATTTGGAATTATTTGAAAATTTGAATAAGGAATTTAAACTATATAAGTTGCAAAAATAAAAATTATATTCAAGAAAAATGGAATAATTGGGTTGAACTATAAATATCTATTGAATTAATCAAATTTATTTGTAATAAAGGTAGGATTGTAAAATTAATGTTGCACTAATTTCGTCAATATTTGCTTTGTTTCTTCTATCTTTTTTCTTCATACCACTATCAATCATAGATTGAAAGGCTATTTTTGACGTAAATCTTTCATCAATTCTTTTGATGGGAATTTCAGGATTCTGATTTTGAAGTTTGAGAATGAACTCTTGAATAGTGGTTTCAATATCACTTAATGAATTATCAAATCGTTTGGGTTGTCCAACCAATATCAATGCAACTTTTTCTTTAAGAAAATAATCCTTTAGAAACATTAATAAACCATTTGTTTCAATAGTTGTGAGTCCGCTAGCAATAAGCTGCAATTCATCAGAAACAGCTATGCCTGTACGTTTTAAACCATAATCTATTGCTATTACTCTTGACATCTTGCAAATTTAGATAAAAAAAATCCTGAAAGTATTAATTTCAGGATTATAATTGTAAAGTTTGAGTTGTTAATTTTTTAAACTATTATAAATAACTCTCATTTCTTTAGATTTATCATACATTTCCAATTGTTCATAAATTCCCATCAAAGCTTGAATAACACCTAAATTATCGTTTTTATACTGAAATGCTTTTTCAAAATAGGGTAATGCTTCTCTGTAAACATCCAATTGTTTTGCTTGTAATTCATCATACTTTGCGAAATTGTTGAGATTATTATTCATTTCTTCAACAATGGGTTCTGCTTTGGTTAAAATTGCTGAACCAATATTATTGTATGCATCTGCATAATCAGGTTTTAATGCTATTGCTTTATTGTAACTTTCAATAGCTCCATCTATATCTTTTAAATCAGATTTCATAACCCCGATATTGTAATGTAAAATATAATCTGAAGGATTAACTTGAACTGCTTCTTCTAATTTTTCTTTAAACTTCATGTTATCACCCATCGCATAGTATACATTGGCTTCATCAACTAATAAACCATAATCATGTGGAGCAGATTGTTTAGCTTCTAAAATGGTTTCAAGAGCTTTCGCATTGTCCTTCATGGCCAAATAACTCTTAACAATCATTTTTTTCATTTCAATTGTTTGAGGTTCTTTGATTTTAACCTGTGGATCTACTACAAGTTTAAGTTTAACTTGATCATCCATTTCTTTTTTAGAATCGTAAAATACTTCTTGTTCATTAACAATACTTTTAGCAGAATAAATAGTTCCAGCTCCAGTAAAGCCCAGATTTAATAATTTTCTGTAATTATCAATAGATTTTTGGTATTCTTCAGCAAAATAGTATACATATGCAGAATTTTGTAAAAAAATTGTATCACGGGCACTTAAATTATAAACTTCTTCAAAACCCATTGCTGATTGTTTGAATTTTTCAATTGTTAAGTCATGATTAGCTTCATCTTTAGATAAATCTAATCCTTCAGAATACAATGCTGAGGCTTTTTCACTAACTTTTTTAATCAAATCATTGATTGTTACCAAAGCTTCTTCAGTATAAGTTTTGCTTCCATTTTTTTCTATCTCAATAACTTTATTTAAAGATTGAGATGCAAGTTGAAAATTTGCTGGCGTTGTACCATTTGCAAAATAGGCTTTACCTAAGACCAAATAGTATTGAGCTTTTTGTTTGTCTTTAGCGGTGCCAAGAAGATTCTCAGCTCCTTTTAAAACTGAAATAGCTTGTGTAAAATTATTTTCTTTCATTGCAGTTTCAGCAGCTTTGATTTCGTCTTTTTGAGCAAATGTTGCTATACTCAAAATAAAAGCGACACCCAAAATAATTGTTTTTTTCATCTTAAAAGAGATTTTAATATTTAATTTTAGTTATATGAAATGGTTTATTCAATTTCCGTGCCAATTTCTAAATCAGATAAATCTACATCAGTTGTATCAGAATCTTCTTTTACAACTTTGGCTACTGAAGCTATCTCATCAGTATCTTTCATATTTATCAATCTAACGCCTTGGGTTGCTCTACCCATAACTCTTAAGTCCTTGACTTCCATTCGGATAGTAACTCCAGATTTGTTGATAATCATCAAGTCATCATTGTCAGTAACATCTTTAATAGCTATAAGTTCGCCTGTTTTATCAGTAATATTAATGGTCTTAACGCCTTTTCCACCGCGATTGGTTATTCTGTAATCTTCAAGACTGGAACGTTTTCCATATCCTTTTTCAGACACAACCAAGATATCACTGGATTGGTCATTGATAGCAACCATTCCAATCAATTCATCGGTCTTTTCATCGATTAAGATGCCCCGAACTCCAGAAGCAGTTCTTCCCATAGGTCGTGTTTTAGCTTCTTCAAAACGAATAGCTTTTCCTGATCTTGCAGCTAACATCACCTGACTTTCGCCATTTGTCAATCTAACTTCCAATAATTCATCACCTTCACGAATGGTAATTGCAGCAATTCCATTGGCTCTAGGACGGGAATATTGTTCCAATGAAGTTTTCTTCACTTGGCCTTTTTTGGTTGCCATAATAACATAATGAGAATTTACATAGGCTTCATCTCTTAAGTCTTGAGTTACCAAATAAGACATTACTTTATCGTCGGGTTCAATATTAATCAAATTCTGTATGGCTCTTCCTTTAGAGGTCTTGGTGCCTTCCGGAATTTCAAATACGCGCATCCAATAGACTTTTCCTTTCAAAGTAAATACAAGCATGAATTGATGGTTGGTTGCAACAAACATTTGCTCTAAGAAATCTTCTTCTCTAGTACTTACTCCTTTTTGACCTCGTCCACCACGAGCTTGAACTTTATACTCATTTAAATCAGTACGTTTTATATAGCCGGCATGTGAAATAGTAACCAATACAGTAGAATCGGGAATGATATCTTCAATATTCATATCACCACCACTATATTCAATGATAGAACGTCTTTTATCGCCGTACTTTTCTTTTACTTCGATTAATTCATCTTTGATAATCTGCATTCTTCTTTCTTCACTTTCCAAAATCTCTTTTAAATCGGCTATGAATTTGATGATTTCATCATATTCTGCTCTCAATTTATCTTGTTCAAGACCGGTCAATTGACGTAAGCGCATCTCAACAATCGCACGTGCTTGAATTTCACTGAAACTAAAACGTTCCATCAATCTTTCACGAGCAGTATCTGCATCATTGGAAGAACGAATAATTTTGATTACTTCATCAATATGATCTGAAGCAATAATCAATCCTTCTAAAATATGAGCTCTTTTTTCTGCTTTATCCAATTCAAATTTCGTTCTACGAACTACGACAACATGTCTGTGTTCAACGAAATATTTGATAAGTTGTTTTAAGTTCAATTGCAATGGACGTCCATTAACCAATGCTACATTGTTTACACTAAATGAGGTTTGAAGAGCAGTGTGTTTAAACAAATTATTTAATACCACATTTGGAACTGCATCTCTTTTCAAATGGTATACAATACGCATCCCATTTCTATCAGATTCGTCTTTGATATCTGAAATCCCTTCCAATTTTTTATCATTGACCAAGTCTGCTGTTTGCTTGATCATCATGGCTTTATTAACCTGATAGGGAATTTCTGTCACCACCAAATGCTCACGTCCATTGATCTCTTCAAAATGCGTTTTAGCACGCATGACTATACGACCTCTACCAGTGTGAAATGCATCTTTTACACCTTCATAACCATAAATGATACCACCTGTTGGAAAATCAGGTGCTTTGATGAAATGCATCAACTCATCAATAGTAATATCTTTATTATCCACATAAGCAATAATACCTTCAATTACTTCCGTAATATTATGTGGTGCCATGTTAGTAGCCATACCAACTGCAATCCCGGAGGCTCCATTGACTAATAAATTGGGGATTCTAGTAGGTAAAACTGTAGGTTCTTCCAGGGTATCGTCAAAATTGAGTTTGTGGTCTACAGTATCTTTTTCTATATCAGCAAGCATATCTTCTGATATTTTTTGCATTCTGGCTTCTGTATAACGCATAGCAGCTGGTGGGTCACCATCTACAGAACCATAATTTCCTTGCCCGTCTACCATCATATAACGCATACTCCATTCTTGGGCCATACGTACCATAGAATCGTAAACAGAAGTATCTCCATGCGGGTGATATTTACCGAGTACTTCTCCCACAATTCTAGCAGATTTTTTATAGGAACCCGTTGCTTTAATTCCCAACTCATGCATTCCGAATAAAACCCTTCTATGAACAGGTTTTAATCCATCACGTACATCAGGTAAAGCACGAGACACAATAACCGACATCGAATAATCGATGTAGGCTGATTTCATTTGATCCTCAATGTTAATAGGAATCAGTTTCTCTCCGTCACTCATAATCGTTTAATGCTGTTTAGATATGATTAAATTAAGGGATGCAAGATACAATTTTTTGAAGTTTTTGAAAGTATAATAACAACTTGTTTTTGATATTTTATTAACAATCAAAATTGAGTAAATAAGGTTAATATATATTGAAAATCAATGTAGTACAAAATGAAATTGTGAAAAATAATTGTTAAAACATTTTTTTTTGTTATTTGGCTCAAAAAAAGGTCTAATTTTACATGGTAAAACAGGAATAAAATCATTTCTTTGGAAGCTGAAAAGAAACATAAAAATTCAAAAAAAGTAATCAAAAACTGTAATAAGATAGATAATGCACGATAATTTTTCACCAAAAGTAAAAGATGTAATTGCTTTCAGTAAAGAAGAAGCATTGCGTTTGGGACACGATTTTATTGGAACAGAACACTTGATGTTAGGTATAATTCGTCAAGGTGAAGGCAGAGCTTTAACCCTTTTAAAATCTTTGCAAATTGATTTGGCATTGATGCGAAAAAAAATTGAAGAGATTAGTCCTGCTAAAGATTCACTCAATCAAAATCCCAATCGAACCATTCATTTAACCAAACAAGCTGATAAAGCATTAAAAACCACATTTTTGGAAGCAAAATTATACAAGGATGCTTCTATTAATACAGCCCATTTGTTGTTGTGTATTTTAAGAAATGAAAATGATCCTACAACTAAATTGTTGCATCAGTTTAATGCTACCTATAGTGTTGTAAGAAACGAATACAAAGAGCAATTTTCCAATCCGATAGAGGAAACTCCAAGAGCTGAATATCCATCTGATGAAGGAAATCAAGATCAAGATAATCCATTCAATCCTGCTCGTGGTACTCAAAATCCACAATCTCAACGCAAGACCAAAACACCGGTTTTAGATAACTTTGGTCGCGACTTGACTCAATTGGCTATTGAAGGTAAATTGGATCCTGTAGTGGGACGTAAAGCAGAGATAGAACGTGTTTCACAGATATTAAGTCGCCGTAAAAAAAATAATCCGGTTTTGATTGGTGAACCTGGTGTAGGTAAATCGGCTATTGCTGAAGGTTTGGCATTGCGTATCATACAACGTAAAGTATCCCGTATTTTATTTGATAAAAGGGTGGTTTCTTTAGATTTAGCTAGTTTGGTAGCAGGTACCAAATACAGAGGGCAATTTGAAGAACGCATGAAAGCCTTAATGAATGAATTGGAAAAAAATGACGATATTATTTTATTCATTGATGAAATTCATACCATCGTTGGAGCAGGTGGAGCTACTGGTTCGTTGGACGCTTCCAATATGCTAAAACCCGCATTGGCTAGAGGTGAAATTCAATGTATAGGTGCAACTACCTTGGATGAATACCGTCAAAATATCGAAAAAGATGGAGCCTTAGAAAGACGTTTTCAGAAAGTAATGGTGGAGGCAACTTCAATAGACGAAACTATAGAAATTCTGCACAATATTAAGGATAAATACGAAGAACATCACAATGTAACCTATACTGATGATGCCATCGAAGCCTGTGTAAAATTGACAGCTCGTTATATGACTGACCGTTATTTACCGGACAAAGCCATAGATGCTTTGGATGAGGCAGGATCAAGAATTCACATTACCAACATCGTAGTTCCTAAAGAAGTATTGGAATTGGAAAGCCAATTGGAAGAAGTTAAGGAAAAGAAAACGAGCGCAGTCAATTCTCAAAAATATGAAGAAGCAGCACGTTTGAGAGATGATGAAAAACGCATAGAAGCAGATTTACTGGTAGAACAGAAAAAATGGGAAGAAGCGTCCAAACTCAATAGAGAATTGGTAACAGAAGACAATGTTGCCGAAGTGGTTTCGATGATGACCGGAATTCCGGTAAACAGAGTGGTAGAAGCTGAAAGTAGTCGTTTAAAAGAATTACCCCAACTCATTAAAAGTAAGTTGATTGGACAAGACGAGGCGGTTGATAAAGTAGTCAAAGCCATACAACGCAATAGGGTAGGACTGAAAGATCCCAACAAACCTATTGGATCATTCATCTTTTTAGGTCAAACAGGTGTTGGTAAAACTCAGTTGGCCAAAGTATTAGCTAAAGAATTATTTGCGAGTGAAGATTCGTTGATTCGGGTGGATATGAGTGAATACATGGAAAAATTTGCCGTATCCCGTTTGATTGGAGCGCCTCCAGGTTATGTGGGTTATGAAGAAGGAGGCCAATTGACTGAAAAAGTACGTCGTAAACCTTATTCTGTGGTTTTGTTAGATGAAATTGAAAAAGCCCATCCGGATGTGTTTAATATGTTGTTGCAAATTTTGGATGATGGTTTTATTACGGATAGTTTGGGGAGAAGAATAGATTTTCGTAATGCTATAGTCATTATGACTTCCAATATTGGTTCGAGAGATTTAAAAGACTTTGGACAAGGAGTTGGTTTTACCACTTCTGCCAAAAAAGAACAAGAAGAAGATCATAATAAAAGTGTGATTCAGAATGCTTTGAAAAAAACATTTGCACCCGAATTTTTAAATAGAATTGATGATATCATTGTATTTAAAGCTTTGGAAAGAGAAGCCATTCACAGTATCATCGATATCGAACTCGCTAAATTATACGGTAGAATCAAAGATTTGAATTATAATTTGGTGCTTTCTGAAGAAGCTAAGGATTTTATAGCAGATAAAGGTTTTGACAAACAATTTGGAGCTCGTCCGTTGAAAAGAGCTATTCAAAAATATGTTGAGGATGCATTAGCTGAAGAAATTGTAAATTCCAATTTAAAAGAAGGTGATATCATTTACATGAATTTGAATGCTGACAAAGATGGATTGACTATACAAATAGGAGAGAGGAAGCAAGAAAGTGAAAGTGTGGAGTGATATATTGTAAAGAAATATTTATATCCAAAACCCGTTTTAATTGACGGGTTTTTTTTATACATTTACAGGTGTAATTTATATTGAATTTTTTATTGATTTAAAATTCAATTGATTGGAATTTAGAATTTAATTTTTGAAATTTGTATCGTAAATATGTTACGTAAATTACACCATACCAATACTTTGGAAATATTTTCGGCATTAATGGATAGCCATTTGATATTGCCTTATGCAGAGCAGGGAATCAGTGCTGGTTTTCCATCTCCGGCAGAGGATTTCCTAGATATTTCTATCGATTTAAACAAGGAATTAATCAAAAATCCTAGTGCTACATTTTACGGAAGAGTGAAAGGTAATTCCATGAAAGATGCAGGATTGGAGAACGGAGATTTGTTGATTATAGACAAAAGTTTGGAACCTAAAAATGGCAAAATTGCTGTTTGTTTCATTGATGGCGAATTCACGGTGAAAAGGATTAAAATCGATAAGAAAATAATTTGGTTGATAGCAGAAAACAAAGATTATCAACCTATTAAAGTGACACCCGAAAATGAATTCGTTATATGGGGCATCGTCACCACTGTCATAAAAAAGATATAGACTTTAATATCCCGTATGCTCAAGTATTTATTAGATATCTAACTTCATCCCAAAGCATTGGAGACTAATTTCTAACTTCTAATTTCTAACTTCAAATTATGTACGCACTAGTAGACTGTAATAATTTCTATGCTTCGTGTGAGCGTGTCTTCAGGCCGGATTTGAATGGAAAACCCGTGGTAGTTTTATCCAATAATGATGGTTGTGTTATTGCACGCAGCAACGAATCCAAGGCACTCGGAATTCCGATGGGTGCAGCGGCATTTAAATTTCAAAAATTATTTGACGAACATCAGGTAGCAGTATTTTCAACCAATTTTGTATTGTATGGAGATATGAGTATGCGGGTAATGACCATTTTAGCAGAAATGGCTCCCGAAATTGAAATTTACAGTATTGATGAGGCTTTTTTGAGGTTTGACGGTTTTGAATTACACGATTTGGAAAAATACGGAAGAGAAATCGAACGAAAAGTGTATAAATCGACTGGAATTCCAATTAGTATTGGATTTGCACCTACCAAGGCATTGGCAAAAGTAGCCAATAAAATAGCCAAAAAATTTTCAGAACGCACTCGTAATGTGTATGTCATAGATACAGAGGAAAAAAGAATCAAAGCTTTGAAATGGCTCAAAGTGGAAGATGTTTGGGGAATAGGAAGGCAGTATACCAAAAAGTTTCAAGTAAAAAAAATAGTAACTGCTTTTGATTTTGTCTCATTATCAGATGATTACGTCAGGCATGAGATGAGTGTGGTAGGGTTGAGGTTGAAAAAAGATTTGGAAGGTGAGGAGACACTTGATTTAGAAGTACGCAAACCCAAGCAAGCCATTGCAACAACGCGTTCTTTTGAGAATATGTACACTGATTTTGAAGATATTAAAGAAAGAGTAGCTAGTTTTGCCATTAAATGTTCCGAAAAATTGAGAAAACAGCATACGCATTGTAACAGTGTAATGGTATTTATACATTCCAATGGATTTCGTAAAGATTTACCACAATATTATAAAAACATAGTAGTCAAGACTGAGTTTCCTACACATGCGGCCAATGACATCATACGATATGCCGTTTTAGGATTGAGAACGATTTTTAAGCAAGGTATTCCTTATAAAAAAGCTGGTGTTATTGTAGGCGACTTAACTCCGGAAGGAGAGAAACAATATACTTTATTCAGCGTTGAAAATCCGAAGCTGGATCCATTGATGAAAAGTATTGATCGGATTAATACGCGTTTGGGAACCAACAAAGTTAAATTTGCTTGCCAGGATTTAGGTCGTACTTGGAAAATGCGTCAAGAAAAATTATCACCGCGTTTTACTACACAGTTAAATGAAGTTATAGAGATTCATATTGATTAGATTGTTGTTTAAATAGGAATCTTTAGATTGTTGAAAATCTGTATAATACACCAATGTATGAATCCAATATAAATCAAATAAATAAAAACTATAATTTATATTATGTTAAATAGTATTATTGAAAAGTAAGTAAATTGTCAATTTATTATAAAATCATTCCTTCGATGAACTATACTTCCATTTGTTATATAATACACAAAAAAAAATCCGATTAAGAATAACCGGATTTATATATGATAAATAGATAACAATTTAGATTTCTCTAAATATTTTATGCATCAAACGTTTTTTATCATTAATGCTTTCTTCAAGAGAAATCATTGTTTCTGTTCTATACACACCAGGAATTTCATCAATCAAATAAATAATTTCTTTTGCATGACTGGTATCTTTTGCTCTGATTTTACAAAATATATTGTATTTACCGGCAGTTACATATGCTATAGTTACATAAGGAATCTTTTCTAAATTGGTAATAACTTCTTTTGTATAAGAGGTTTTATCAAGAAATATTCCAACATGAGCTATGAAAGAAAAGCCCATTTTTTCATAATCAACAGTTAAAGTAGCACCTTTGATTACGCCTTCATCCTCCATTTTTTTAACTCTGACGTGAATAGTTCCAGCAGATACATTTAATTTTTTGGCAATGTCAGTAAAAGGAGTTCTGGCATTTTCAATTAAAGTATCTAGAATTTGATGATCAATTTCATCTAAAAAATATTTTTTCATTTTGCTTAAAAGGTATTTGTTAGAAATCAACAATTATCGGTTACATGAATGTAACAATAAAATATATTATGTTACAATTTTCAGGATATGATAAAATATCAAGTTTATTTTGCAAAGATAATAGCTTTTTTCTAATCTAACACCAATAACATTATTAATTTATCAACAAAAATTGTTAAAATCTGTTCCATTCGCATCAATTTCACGATGAAATAGCTTATCATTTAATTCATTCCCACTAATAGTCTCTGTTTCATCAATGATTTTTAAAAGTTTTTGCTCTGATTCTGAAAATATTCTTTTAAACCTAACTCCTACCTCAGTTAATACACCATTATACGAAACATTTTTAATTTTCAAATCGTAGAAGCGTTTCTCGTTGACCGGTATTTTGAAATAATCATGATAATTTGGGAAATTATCGGAAGAAATTGAGATAAGAGATTGAAGTAAAACTATGGTGTGTAGTTTACGGGTAACTTCTCTTTCTTCATCATCAGGAAAATACCCACATTCTATTAAAATAGTAGGGATTCCAAATGATTGAATGCGATCACCAAAACAACTATCACAAAATGAATCATTATAACGACCTACTTTGTTAGGGATAATTGACTGCAATACCTCATTCATCGTTACGATAACTGACATTGCCTTCTTTCTGCTTTCGGTAAGGGTTCTTTCTTCATCTGCTGCTGGGGCTAACAAAGATATAGTAGCTACATGATCAGTTTGATCAACATTATACCAAGCAGTTTGATCGTGTAGATTGAATGCAAAATCAGGATTAATAATTTCTATTTGTTCTTGTAAAATTCGTGATTCACTGTTTAATAAGGTTTTTGCATCCCGATTTAAATCCAAACCTTTACAATTTTCTCTTGTATATCTTTCAGCTCCATCTGGATTTAAAATGGGAATAAAATATATAGTACAAGAATGGAGTAAATTGTTGATTACATTTGTAAATTTATTAACATTCACATATGTAAACAAATCAAAAATACTCTTTGTTGCAGTACTTTCATCCCCATGCATCTGTGACCATAACAATATTTTTCTTGAACCATTTCCAATACTAATTCTATACACAGGGCGCATTTCTTCTGAATAACCGACCACAACTGTATTAAATACATCAGAATCTAGCTCACTAATCAAAGATTGAATATGAGAAGATGTTATACGTAACCCATGAAGTTTTGATGCATGGTAACGCGTATAGTTATCAATTAAATCCATATTTAATTAAATTATTTACAAATGTAATATAATATTTATTTACAAATGTAATTTATATTTGTAAACAATAAAGGTTACAAAAAAATAAAAAACGACATTAAATTAATTTGCTAAGTACTCCAAAATATCCCTTATTGATAAAATTAATAGTAAATGTATAAGTATATATAATCCAATACATTAAATAATTTATATTAAACCTTTTGTTTTATGATTTATCATTACATATTTGCTTATTAATAAATAATTGTTTACATTTGTTACAAATATAAGTATGTAAATCACAAATAATTTATTTACAATGTTAAACCATCAGGAATTTTCAAATAGGTTGGAATTTATAATAAAACATTATGAATTGAGTGCAGCAATTTTTGCTGATCGTATAGGTGTACAACGATCTAGCATTTCACATTTACTTTCTGGGAGAAATAATCCGAGTTTAGATTTCGTTGTTCGGGTAATGGATAAGTTTCCGGAAATTAATTTCAATTGGTTTGTTAAAGGAAAAGGAGAAATATTCATTAAAAAGAATGCTGAGATAACGCAACTTAAAAGCATTACCCCTACTCTATTTGATCAGGTTTTAGATAATCCAAAAGAAGTATCTCAAAGTAGTAATTCAAAATCACAGGTAGAAACAATATTAACTTCTAATTCAAGTATAGACAAAAAAATAAAACCAATAGATAAAATATTGGTTTTATATAAAGATGGAAGTTTTGATAGTTATATCTAAATCTTGGGATATATAGGGAATTTCTTCATCATTTTAACCACTTTATCTCCTATTAAACTAAGTTTTGATTCATCATTAAAATTTAAAATAACTTCATCAATTAAGTCAACAATTTTATTCATATGTTTTTCCTTAAGACCTCTAGAAGTTATCGCAGCTGTACCTACTCTTATTCCACTTGTTATAAAAGGTGATTGAGAATCAAATGGAACCATATTTTTATTTACAGTAATATGTGCTTTAACTAAAGCATTTTCAGCTTGTTTTCCAGTTATATTTTTATTTCTTAAGTCTATAAGCATTAAATGGTTATCAGTTCCTCCTGAAACTAAATTATAACCTTTTTTCACAAATGCTTCTGCCATTGTTTCGGCATTCTTTTTGAGTTGAATTTGATAAAACAAAAAGGAATCACACAAAGCTTCTTCAAATGCAACTGCTTTGGCAGCAATGACGTGTTCCAATGGACCACCTTGCATACCAGGGAATACGGCAGCGTTCAATATAGTGGACATTTTTTTAAGTTCACCATTTTTAAGTTTTTCTCCCCATGGATTGTCAAAATCTTTGCCCATGAGAATTAAACCGCCTCTTGGCCCTCTTAATGTTTTATGAGTTGTAGTTGTTACAATATGACAATGTGGAAGCGGATCATTCAAAATCCCTTTAGCGATCAATCCTGCAGGATGAGCAATATCACCCATTAACAAAGCTCCTACTTCATCGGCAATTTCTCTAAATTTTGCATAATCAATATCTCTTGAATAAGATGATGCTCCGGCAATAATCAACTTAGGTTTGATTTTTTTAGCAGTTTTATGTAAAGCATCATAATCAATTCTGCCGGTTTCTTGTTGGACACCATAAGAACTGACTTTATACAATTTTCCAGAAAAATTTACAGGAGAACCATGTGTTAAATGTCCACCATGAGATAAATCAAATCCTAATATTTTATCTCCAGGTTGTAAAATGGCGTGATAAACTGCTGCATTTGCTTGTGAACCAGAATGAGGTTGTACATTAGCATATTCAGCTCCAAATAACAATTTAGCTCTGTCAATAGCCAACTGTTCTACTAAATCTACTACTTCACATCCACCGTAATATCTCTTTTCGGGATAACCCTCGGCATATTTATTAGTCAATACTGAACCCATTGCCTTTAAAACTTGTTTACTGACATAATTTTCTGAAGCAATCAACTCTAAACCGTTTTTTTGACGTTTTTTTTCTGCTTTAATTAAATTGAAAATAACTTTATCGCTATGCATAATACGTATTTTATTGATATTCAAATATATAATTGAATTATTTAAGGTTGTGTAAAATTATCTAAAATATTTTAGATTTCTACTTTTTTCATGTTTTTTTTGAAAATGATTTCTTGTTGATTAATTGTTTATAAATAATTGACATGTAAATCTTAACAAAAATTGCCCTATCAAATTATTTTATATTTTTGTAATTATATAAATGTATTCATATAATGAGAAAACCGTATATTTTATGGGTTGTTTTAATAGCCACATTAACATTTAATTCTTGTAATAGAGATAGTAAAGTAATTGAATCATTCGGATATATGAATGAGAAGTTAGAGGAATCCATTTCGCTGACTACTGTAAAAAATGGCGTTTTTAGAGGTATTTTAGAGCGAAATTTAGACAAAGACAGTTTAAAATATCAACCTATGTACTATCGATTAAAGGAAGCACAAAAGGTTTCTGATGAATTTTATTATTATTTGGAATCAATAAAAGACAGTATTTATAGTGGTAATCTAAAGCCTGATGAAGCGAGAAATACTTATGGTAAACTTACTAAAAGTAAATTTTTAGATAAATATTTTTTTGACGGGAATAAATCCACTCCTCAAGGTCAATTATTTATTACTAAGATAAATGAATATAAAGCAAATTTTGAAAAAGCATTGGGAAAAGGCTATGGAACAGTAGCTACTATGGTTACTTCGCGTTTTAGAACAAAAGATTTAGTTGATTACAGTGGAAATGTTATTCCTTGGCTCAACTTCAAATTTGAATCTTTTCCCGCTATGGCTTCTATTTTCAATATAACTCAAATGCAATATGACATTCGTACTATAGAACAAGAATTGATAGAATCGATGAATAGTGGTGAATTTGAAAAAGAATTTGCCATGAGAAATTATACTGGAATTGTAAGATTTGACAAAGGTGTTTATTATCCCGATGAACAAATTACAGGAAGAATCGTATTAGGTCGTTTTGATGATAGTGCTAAACCATTTAATATTTTCTTAAATGGAAATAAATTGGATAATAAATATAGTACAGATGGAGCTGTCCTCCTTGATTTTAAAGCACCAAACCCAGGAGAACACAGTTTGAGTGGAAATTTTTCAGTGATGTATGATGGGACTCCTGTAACTATTCCTTTCAATACTACATATAAAGTGGTTTCAAGAGATAATGTAGTTGAAAAAGTTGTTTATAAAACTGAATATGTGGAAAAACCAATTTATATTGACAGACCTGTTCAAGTTAAATCAAATACTAAAGTAACCGAACCGGTTGTGGCCACTGATGCCAAAACAAAAAAGTATTATACTCCTGAAAAAGAGGAGTCTATGGAAATTGATGGTTTGGTCAATTCTGAAAAGGGTGAAGTTACAATGATAAAAACTACCCTACGTCAATCTAAAGTTAGTGCCATCAGAACCAAAGACAACAAAAGATTTGAAGTAACTTCTTTCAAAGTTAAAGTTCCAGGATTATTAACGGTTTACGTTGACGGTGATCAGTTTACAGAAGAAGCTATTAGAACCATAGATAAAGCAAAACCAGGTCAATTAATTACAATTTTTGATATCAAAGCCGTTGATGAAAATGGTGTTCGCCAAGGCAAAGTCAAAGAAGTAAAAATAGATATGAAGTAATTGATTTCATACAATTAACTATTGTTGTAGGTTTAAACACATTTTCGAGATTAAATACATTATCTTTAATGTATATAATTTAACTCTAAATATTTGAAAGTTTAGTAATTTTCAAAACATCTATGAACATTCAATTCAACGCAAACGAAGACTTCAATAAATTGAAAGTAAGCCAATTAAAAAGTGAGCTTTTAAAAATATACAAAGGTGGTGGAGCAAAAAGAATTGAAAACGAACACAGTAAAGGTAAACTTACTGCGAGAGAGAGATTGGAGTATTTATTTGATAGCGGATATCCTAATATTGAAATTGGAGCATTTGCCGGTTACGAGATGTATGGAAAACACGGAGGTTGTCCTGCAGGAGGAGTAATTGTAAAAATGGGCTATATCTCTGGTAAACAATGTATTGCTGTAGCCAATGATGCTACAGTTAAAGCTGGAGCTTGGTTTCCTATTACGGGAAAGAAAAACCTTAGGGCACAAGAAATTGCAATTGAAAATCGATTACCCATTATTTATTTGGTAGATAGCGCAGGTGTTTACTTACCAATGCAAGATGAAATATTTCCCGATAAAGAACATTTTGGTCGTATTTTTAGAAATAATGCAGTTATGAGTAGCATGGGAATCACACAAATAGCGGCTGTCATGGGTAGTTGTGTGGCTGGTGGTGCTTATTTACCTGTTATGAGCGATGAAGTGATTATGGTTGACCAAACATCTAGCATTTTTTTAGCCGGAAGTTACTTGGTGAAAGCTGCTATTGGAGAAGAGATAGATAACGAAACTTTGGGCGGAGCAACCACTCACAATAGTATTTCAGGTGTTGCAGATTACAAAGCAAAAAATGATCACGATGCTTTAGATAAGATCAAACAATTGGTTGGAAAAATTGGAGATTATGATAAAGCTGGTTTTAATAGAATTAAATCAGTTGAACCAACTCTTATACCTGAAGAAATTTTTGGAATATTACCTCAAAATCGTAATGAACAGTATGATATGAAGGATATTATCAAAAGAATTGTTGACCAATCCGATTTTGATGAATACAAAGCCGATTTTGGAAAAACTTTATTATGCGGTTATGCCAGAATTGACGGTTGGGCTGTGGGAATTGTAGCCAACCAAAGATTGGTTTTGAAAAATGCAAAAAAAGAAATGCAATTTGGTGGTGTTATATATTCTGATAGCGCTGATAAAGCTACACGTTTCATAGCCAATTGCAATCAAAAGAAAATTCCATTGGTTTTTTTACAAGATGTGACCGGATTTATGGTGGGAAGTAAATCAGAACATGGTGGCATCATTAAAGATGGAGCCAAAATGGTCAATGCTGTAGCCAATTCGGTTGTCCCAAAATTCACCATTATTATTGGAAATTCATATGGTGCAGGAAATTATGCCATGTGTGGTAAAGCATACGATCCACGTTTGATCGTTGCTTGGCCATCTGCAGAATTAGCAGTAATGAGTGGCGCTTCTGCTGCTAAAGTTTTATTGCAAATTGAAAAAGCTACATTAGAAAAAAAAGGTGAAAAAATAACACCGGAAAATGAAAAAGAGTTATTTGAAAACATTAAATCTCGCTATGATCATCAAATATCACCTTATTATGCCGCTTCTCATTTGTGGACAGATGCCATTATCAATCCATTAGATACTAGAAAATGGATCAGTATGGGTATTGAAGCTGCCAACCATGCTCCAATTTCTAAAGCATTCAATATGGGAGTTTTACAGGTTTAACTATTTAAAAATCAAAACTCAACTGTATTTCTTTTGAAGTTTTACTTCGCTCAAATTCTATGAGTTTTTTCTTAGCATTTAAACCACCTGCATAGCCTACCAAACTTCCATTGCTGCCTATAATTCTATGGCAAGGAACAATGATTGAAATAGCATTGGCACCATTGGCATTGGCAACAGCGCGGATGGCTTTTTCATTTCCTAGTTCTTTTGAAAGAGTTAAATAAGTATGTGTTTCACCGTATGGTATCTCCATCAAGGTTTGCCAAACAGATTTTTGAAACTCTGATCCAACAAAAAACAAAGGAATTTCGAATATTTGTCTTTTTCCGGCAAAATATTCATCCAATTGTTGCATGGTAAGTTGAATAATATTTGTTTCAAATGTTATAAATTGAGCTTTAAGTCCCGTTAAAATACGACTATCAATCAAATCTCTTTGTTTTCTATATTTCCAATCACATAAACACAATTCATTTTCAAAACTCCCCAAAATGAGTTCACCGTAAGGAGATTCGTAATTGGAAATGTAAACCAAATTTGACATAAAAAAACTTTGACAAGAATACCTTGTCAAAGTTAATTTATTTTATTAAAATGAAGACTTCAAATCTCTATTAATCACTAGTCATGATAAATAAAGGCAACATTTCAAAGTCATTATAGATAGGTCTCAATCTTTCAGTGTTGTAATATTTATCAACATTGACGATTTTTTTGGATTTTGAAATGACTTCGATTGGAACATGATCATATCTACCATTTTTAAGTACCACCAATCGTCCATACAAACCTCTTAAAACCAAATCCAATGCCATATTTCCAAATGCCATAGGCACAATACTATCAATAGCATCGGGACTACCGGTTCTTACTAGATAACCCAATTTTTGGTTGATGATATTGACGCTTCTACCTTTGTTGTATTGAGGTGAAAGTTCCTTAATAGCTGCAGAAACCTTATCCCCTATTCCACCCAATTTGGCATGTCCATAGGCATCTCTTTCTTGACTTAAGAAAGTCATTTCTTCTTCATGGGCAAATTGTGCTCCTTCTGAAACCAAAACTATAGAATATTTACTTGGATTCATTAATTTATCCTCAATCAAAGTTTGAGTTAACAATCCTGGGTCAAATTTATGTTCAGGAATCAAGCATCTATTGGCAGCTCCAGCCATTGTAGGCAACATAGCTGTAAATCCGGCATATCTACCAAAAACTTCTAAAACTAAAATTCTTTCATGAGAACCTGCAGAAGTTCTCAAGTCATTGGCCATTTGAATGGTTCTGGATACACATGTGCTGAAACCAATGCAATAATCTGTTCCTGGTACATCATTGTCCATCGTTTTAGGAATTGCAATCACTTTAACACCTTGTTTGTAAAGATGTTCGGCATAACTCAAGGTATCGTCACCACCAATAGCAATTAAATAATCAATATTTAACCATTCCAAATTTTTGATAACTTCGGGAGTTAAATCATTTAAATCGGCTGCATAATCTGATTTCAAATGTTCGGGAACATCTACTTTAGGTACTCGACTTGGTCTGGTACGGGAAGAGTGTAAAAAAGTTCCACCGGTTCTGGCAGCTTTGTTTACCAAATTTTGAGATAATTCTAAATAGTTTTCACTATTGTCATATTTTTTATCTCTAACTACTTCCATAATTCCTTTCCATCCTCTACGAAGACCTACTACAGAAAATCCTTCCATGATGGCTCTTAAAGTTACCGCTCTAATAGCAGGATTTAAACCGGGTACATCTCCTCCACCGGTTAAGATACCTATAACTCCTCTGGGTTTTTTATTGTCATTCATTATAAAAAGTTAAATTTAAATTGGTTAAATATAAAACCAAATGTACTACATTTTTTTTAAAATTTCAGCCATTTTTTTTCCGATTTCAGCAGGTGATTCTACTACGTGAATTCCATTTTCGGCTAATATTCTCATTTTGGCTTGAGCAGTATCATCAGCACCACCTACGATAGCACCTGCATGCCCCATGGTACGACCTTTGGGAGCTGTTTGTCCGGCAATAAAACCAACAACAGGTTTTCTATTACCATCAGTTTTGATCCACCTTGCAGCTTCAGCTTCTAATTGACCTCCGATTTCACCAATCATTACAATAGCATCTGTTTCAGGGTCATTCATAAACATTTCTACTGCTTCTTTGGTAGTTGTTCCAATGATAGGATCACCACCAATTCCAATGGCAGTAGATACCCCTAATCCTTGTTTTACAACTTGGTCAGCTGCTTCGTATGTCAAAGTTCCTGATTTGGAAACAATTCCTATACGACCTTTTTTAAATACAAAACCTGGCATTATGCCAACTTTAGCTTCTTCGGGAGTAATAACACCCGGACAATTGGGTCCTATCAATCTAGTATCGTATTTTTTGAGATATTCTTGCACTTTTACCATATCGGCAACTGGAATTCCTTCAGTTATACAAATAACTACTTTGATTCCTGCTTCGGCAGCTTCCATAATTGCATCAGCTGCAAATGCTTCGGGGACAAAGATAATAGAAGTATCAGCACCAACTTTTTCAACGGCGTCTTTCACAAAATTGAAAACCGGTTTGCCCAAATGCGTTTGTCCTCCTTTTCCGGGAGTAACTCCACCTACAACATTGGTACCATATTCAATCATTTGAGTGGCATGAAAAGTGCCTTCTCCACCTGTAAATCCTTGTACGATGATTTTTGAATTTTTATTAACTAAAACACTCATGAGCTAATGAATTATAAATTATTAATTCTGATTTGAAAAATGTTTTTTCTGAAATTGCATTATTTCAAAATTTGACACAAAAATAACGCTATCAATTTGAATAAACAAACCGAATAGCGTTATTTTACAAATTATTTTCAAAGAATTTACATTCTTTCTAGATATTTTCCTGTTTCGGTGTCAATTTTAATTTTGTCCCCTTCATTGATAAAAAGAGGGACATTTACTTTGGCACCTGTTTCAACAGTTGCTGGTTTTGTAGCATTTGTGGCGGTATTACCACGTACACCAGGTTCTGTTTCTTTGATTTCAAGAATGACACTTAGCGGCATATCAACGGAAAGTGGCGTTTCATCATCAGCTTTAATTAGTATGGTAACCATTTCACCTTCTTTTAGTAAATCTGGTGCATCCAAAAGGTTTTTTGCCAATGTTATTTGGTTGTAATCCTCAATATTCATAAAATGAAAATCATCACCTTCTGGATATAAATACTGATATTTACGTGTTTCTACTCGAACTTCCTCAATTTTATTTCCTGCGGAAAAGGTATTGTCTACTACTCTCCCAGTGGTTACACTTTTCAATTTTGTTCTTACAAATGCTGGTCCTTTTCCTGGTTTAACATGTAAGAATTCAATAACTTTGTAAATATCGTTATTGAAAACCATACACAATCCTTTGCGAATATCTCCTGATGATGCCATAAATTATTATTGTAATTAAAATTTAAATATTTGATAATAAAACAATTTGAGAAATTCGAACAATTTAAATGAAGCTCTCAAAATTTTTGCAAAAGAAACACTATTTTCTCACTAAAAAAAATGGAAAACTGATTTTAAACAATTCAACAAACGATTAATTACTCTTCAAAGTTTCTAACACTCGTGTAGCCTTTCATTACTCCACGTTGTGAGCCTCTGATAAATTGAATAATTTCGTCTCTTTCCTTTGTAGCTTGCATTTCACCTTCAATAAATGAAAGCGCTTGAGAAGTATTGTAATTTTTTTGGAAAATGATACGATATATATCCTGAATTTCTCTAATTTTTTCTGGGGTAAAACCTCTTCTTCTCAAACCAACAGAATTAATTCCAACATAAGATAAAGGTTCTTTTGCTGCTTTGGTATAAGGTGGAACGTCTTTTCTGACCAATGAACCACCAGAAATCATGGCATGTGCTCCTATATGAACAAATTGATGTACAGCGGAAAGCCCACCGATAACTACATTATCACCAATAACAACATGTCCGGCTAAAGCTACACCATTGACTACTATTGAATTATCTCCAATAATACAATCATGTGCAATATGAACAGTAGCCATAATCAAGCAATTTTTACCAATTCTGGTTTCCCCTGATGCTTTAGTACCTCTATTTAAAGTTACAAATTCTCTGATGGTAGAATTGTCTCCAATTACCGCCAACGAATCTTCACCTTCGTATTTTAAATCTTGTGGAATAGCTGAAATAACTGCTCCCGGAAAAATTCTACAATTCTTACCAATTCGAGCACCTTCCATTATCGTTACATTGGATCCAATCCAAGTACCTTCTCCGATTTCTACATTATTTTCAATATTAGTAAAGGGTTCAATCACCACATTTTTGGC
The DNA here is from genome assembly GCA_011391075.1 of Flavobacteriia bacterium. GTDB lineage: Bacteria > Bacteroidota > Bacteroidia > Flavobacteriales > Flavobacteriaceae. The sequence goes on from JAABRF010000003.1 coordinate 53,804, forward strand.
AATTTTTGCACCCGGATTTACATAGGATAATGGTTGATTCATGTTTTAATCGTTTACTTTTACTATTTGGGCCATTAATTCGGCTTCTACTACCAATTTGTTATTGGCATAACCATAAGATTGCATATGACAAATACCTCTTCTGATGGGAGATAAGAGTTCTGCTTTAAAAATCAGTGTATCTCCTGGAACTACTTTATGTTTGAACTTTACATTATCAATTTTCATAAAATAAGTGAGGTAATTTTCTGGATCGGGAACGGTACTTAAAACCAAAATACCACCACATTGGGCCATTGCTTCTATTTGCATAACTCCCGGCATGACTGGTTCACCGGGAAAATGTCCTACAAAAAATGGCTCGTTCATGGTCACATTTTTCACTCCAACTACATGTTTATCTGATAGTTCCAAAATTTTATCAACCAATAAAAAAGGTGGTCGATGTGGTAAAATGGTCATGATTTTGTTTATATCCATCAACGGAATTTGACTCAAATCATATTGAGGGACATTATTTCGTTTATCGGATTGAATAATTTTGGCTAATTTTTTTGCAAAATTGGTGTTTACTTTATGTCCGGGTTTGGTAGCAATTACTTTACCTCTAATTCGCATTCCAGCAAGCGCTAAATCTCCCACCACATCCAACAATTTGTGACGAGCTGCTTCATTGGGCCAACGCAATTCCAAATTATCCAATACACCATTGGGTTTTACTGAAATATCCGTCTTGTTGAAGGCTTTTTTCAGTTTTTCCATGGTTTTATCGGAAATTACTTGGTCCACATAAACAATAGCGTTATTCAAATCTCCACCTTTAATCAGGTTGTGATCCAATAAAGCTTCCAATTCATGTAAAAAACTAAAGGTACGCGCTTCACTAATTTCTTTTTTGAAATCGCTGATTCTGTTTAAAGTTGCATTTTGAGTTCCCAAAACATTGGTTCCAAAATCGACTAATGTGGTAATCTGATATTCATCTGAAGGCATGAGAACAATTTCGCTTCCTGTTTCTTCATCTTTATAAGTAATATTCTCTTTTACTATAAATACTTCTCTTTCAGATTCTTGTTCAACAATTCCAGCTTTTTCAAGTGCTTGAATAAACATCTTGGAAGAACCATCCATGATAGGTGGTTCGGCTGAATTTATTTCAATAATTAGGTTATCAATTTCCAAACCTACGGCAGCAGCCAATACATGTTCTGAAGTGTTGATATAAACCCCATTTTTTTCCAAATTTGTACCTCTTTCTGTACTAACTACATATTTGGCATTGGCTTCAATAATGGGACTTCCTTCCAAATCTACTCTTACAAATGCATAGCCATGATTTACAGGTGCGGGTTTAAATGTCATTACAACCTCTTTTCCGGTATGTAAACCAATACCTTTAAGGGTAATTTCGTTTGAAATAGTTTGTTGTCTTGGCATAAAATTACTTGTTTAACTCTTTTAGTTGTGTTTCTATATCTGATATTTTTTTTGGTAAATTTTTAAAATAGACATAGGATTTATTCCAATCTCCATATCCAAATGCAGGAGAACCCTGAACGACTTCACCATCTTTTAAACTTTTACCTATTCCGGATTGGGCTTGAATTTTGACATTATTTCCAATACTCAAATGTCCTACAATTCCTACTTGACCACCAATAATACAATTTGAACCAATTTTTGTAGATCCAGCAACCCCACTTTGAGCTGCAATAACCGTATTTTTCCCAATTTCGACATTATGAGCGATCATAATGAGGTTATCCAATTTTACTCCATCTAGGATGCGTGTACTGCCTAAAGTAGCTCTATCTACAGTAGTTCCAGAACCAATTTCTACATCGTTTCCTATGATCACATTGCCAGTCTGTGGAATTTTATCATAAGTACCATTTTCATTTGGAGCAAATCCAAATCCATCAGAACCAATTACAACATTTGAATGAATTACACATTCATTACCAATAATTGATTCAGAATATATTTTAGCTCCTGTAAAAATGATGGTTTGATCCCCAATAACTACATTATCCCCTATATAAACCTGTGGAAATATTTTAACATTATTCCCAATTTTGACATTTTGACCAATATATGAAAAAGCGCCGATGTAAGGTTTTTCACCAATTTCAGCAGATTTATCAATATAATTTGGTTCTTCAATTCCAACTTTGTCTAACTTTACTTTGTTGTAAAAAGTTAACAACTGAGTAAAAGCTCTATATGCATCTGCAACTTTAATGAGTGTAACATTCAATTCTCTATCAGGTATAAAGTCTTGATTTACAATCACTACAGAAGCTTTTGTTTCATATAGAAAATTTGTATATTTAACATTTGATAAAAAAGAAAGAGATTCAGGTTCACCTTCTTCTATCTTGGATAGTTTTGAAACAACAGCCAACTCATCACCTACTACGGTGCCGTTGAGTATTGTAGCTATTTGATTTGCAGTAAACTTCATAATGTTGCAAAAATATAAAAAAAATAGTTAGTTTGACATGATGACTAACTATCTATATGTAAGTTTATTATTGAGTTTAGAAAAAAAATACCAACTTCATGTCTGAAATTGGTACTTTTAATAATATTTTAGTTAAAAAATTAATCAACTAATTCAGCCATACCTTTTTTAACAATTTGAATATGATCGTTTTTTTGAGAGTTTTTTGAAGTCATTTGCATTTGAACCACTTGTTGTAAAAGGCCTAAAACGAGTGAATCGACTCCATATTTTTTGTATCTCTTACCTTTAGATACAAAATCGGATACAAGGTTGCTTATTGCCTCTTTATTATCACTACTTCCAATCCAATTAAATGCTTTCATAAAGGTATCCTGATCTTGTTCTCGGTTACTAAATGCTAATTCCAAAAAGTTTTTAGCAATAAAAGGCATTTGCGATTCATCATTTTCTTTAATATATATTTGAACTAATAGTGGTGCTAAATCTTGCTTAGTTTCTTCATCAAATGCTTTTAATCCTTCCAAAGCAGCCGGTTTATCTACTTCATATAGCGAAATAATTGAATTTGATTTCATAGCATATGATTCACTTTTCATTCCTCGTTCAAAAAGTGGCTTGTATTTAATATCCAACAATTTACCTAAAACGCCTAAAGCTTCACCTTGGACTTTAGTTTTTGGATCTGAGGTAGCTAAGCCTTCAATAATTTTGATTGCATCTTTTCTGAATTTTTTACTTAAATCAATATTTTGCAATGCTAAAATTCTAATTTCATGATAATTATCTGTAAGTGCTTTCATAAGAGCTTTAAAAGATTCATCATTGTTTTGATTGTTAGATAATACCAAAATAGCTTCTCTTCTGTCTTCAAAATGTGGTGCATTTAACAATTGGAAAATATAATTTTCTGTTGTCTTTTGAATATCATTAATCTCACAAAGCAGAATATGGTCGGCGTTAATATTGATTAAATTTGGTTTTTGATTGTATTTAAAAGAAAATGACTGGTCTTTTTTAGAAACTTCAACTTGATGTTCTACTCTTTTTCCACTCTCATAGATATCAATTCTTAATGGAAACTGAAAAACTTTATCTGACTGTTTTAATTTTATTGTAACTACTTGATCAACATCATTATATTCATATGTTACATTTAATTTAGGATGAGCATTTGCATAATACCACTGATTAAAAAATGGGTTTAAATCTTTCCCGGAAACTTCTTCCAATGCCAATCTCAAATGATGTGCTTCGGCAGCTTGGAATTGATTGTCTAGTAAATATTTCTTCAAGCCGGCAAAAAAAGCTTCATCACCCAATTCTTTTCTCAGCATATGCAAAATAACGCCACCTTTTTGATAACTAACACCATCAAACATGTCTTCTCTTTCGGCGTAATGAAAACGAACCAGGTTTTTAGATTCGTTTCCACCCATAAAATAAGTATCCTTGTCTTCAAATAAGTGTGCATCGGCATGATCTTTTCCATATTTGAATTCTCTCCAAAGGTATTCTGCATAGGTTGCAAATGACTCATTTACAGTGAGATTACTCCAACTTTCGGTTGTTACTAAATCTCCAAACCAATGGTGAGATAATTCATGAGAAATCACATCTTCCCAAGTATTTTCATCTATTAATTGACCTTTCTTTTGGTAAGCACTCTCAGAATGCAAAGTAGTTGTTGTGTTTTCCATCGCTCCGCTGACATAATCTCTTCCAACGATCTGACTGTATTTTTCCCACGGGTAAACAACCCCAAATCTGTCGGAATAGAATTGAATCATTTCCGGAGTTAAGCCAAAAATGGCTTTGGCTTCATCTTCGTATTCTTTTTCGACATAATAATCAACCTGTTTGCCATTCCAAGTATCTTTTACAACACTATACTCTCCTATTCCCATAAAAAACAAGTAAGGTGCATGGGGTTGGCTCATTTTCCAATAGTCGGTTCTGGTGCCATCAACGTTATCGGTTTGATTGATCAACAAACCATTGGATAAAGTTGTATAAATTTTTGGAACTGTAATATAGATCTCTTGTGTTGATTTTTGGTTGGGGCTATCAATAGTAGGAAACCAGCAACTTGAAGATTCTGTTTCACCTTGGGTCCATATTTGAGTAGGTTTATCGGGATCTGTACCATCTGGATCAATAAAATACAAACCTTTGGCATCGGTTATAGCTGCGCTTCCTTTTTGGGTAACTTCTTCAGGCTTGGCTGTGTATTTGATATACACTTCAAATTCTTCGTCTTTAGCAAATGCATTTCCCAAACTGATAATTAACTCATCAGATTCATAATTAAAATCCAATTTCTTATCACCCATTTTAACTTCATGAATGACCATAGATTTGGCATCTAATGTAAACTTTTGGGTAACATAAAAGTGAGGTTTGGCTTTTATCCATGCTTCTCCGTGCAATTGTCTTTTTGTAAAATCAAAACTAACTTTGAGTTTGGTATGTACCAAATCATGAATTTTAGTCTCTTCACCTCTATATGTTTTAAGAGATTCAGTTTCTTTTTGCGCAAATAATTGAATGGATAAGAATAATACTAGAATTTGTAAAATATATCTTGTCATGAGAATAAATTATATAAGGCTAAACTACTAATATTACCCATTATTCTTAATAAAATATTGTTAAAATGATTTTATTTATCACTAGAATCTTTTAATAAATCTGTAAACTGATCTAATTTAATATTTTCATCATTCCAATTGACATCTTGCATCAGTTTTAAGATTTGGTCGGGTTGCATATTATTTCCAGTAATTCTTACAATTCCCCAACCTTTGGATTTTTCATTTCCATAAATGATAAGTTCATCTATAGCATTTTCATCTCCCACAGTATAAACCTTTACGGCATTACTACCTTTGCCAAAACGCATTAATTCGTTGTATTTCTTTCCCTTAAGAATTTCTTTAAGTTGTTGTTTTTCATTCTCATAGGTTTTACCATTTAAAGTATCAATTTTAAAAGCTAATATATTTGCTTTTTTGATTGATTTTAATATTTCTTTATTTTCGGGTTCATTCATATTCTCTTTTAGAGATAACATATTTGCCGAAAGGTCAAAAGTAATAGCTTCAGGATTTTCCTGATTCTTAACCATAAATTGTTGCAGTGATTTATCATTTTTGCAGCTAAATGCCAAAACGAGCATGCTTACAAAAAGTACTATATTTTTAAGAAGTGTGATCATTGTATAATATTTTAAGGTAAAAAACCACCAATTTATTTAATCTATAAATTGGTGGTTATATTATTTAGTTTTGTTATTTGGTATTTTTTACGTGCTCACTACCCGGAATATTCATTTCGGCAGTTATTTTGGCAATGTCATTTAAATTGATGTCACCTGTAAGCGTAACAATAACCAATTCTGGTTTGGATTGATCCATAGAAACGTTCATTTCATCAACCAACATTAAAAATTCAGTAACGTAATCCTCTGATTTTCCTTGACGTACATATATTTTCACATTGGCTTCTTTATCTTTCACTCTCATCAATTCAATCATTTTTTTACTTTTAATATACGTTTCAAATGTAGCTCTCATATCGGTAGCTACTTTTGCATTTTCAGTCGTAAAAACTTTCAACTCATTTAAACCACTTACCAATCTTTTGTATTCTTGGGCTTCTTTGGATTCGGAAGTCACTTTTTTAAGCATAAGAAATGCTTGTTTTGTAACTACTACAGTGGTAACTTCATCATTTTCTTCATATTTGTCAAATGCAGAGTTGTCTTGAGCAATTGAAGTTAAACTGATAAAAGAAATGATCAGGCTTAAAAAGATATATTTTGTCATTGTTATGGATTTTAAATATGTTTTCATTTTGTATTGTTTTTGGTTTTTAAAAATTGATTTTTTATTTGGTTATACTTAATTCGGTTCTAAATGCTTTATTTTTAGTTTTTTCCACATTTTCGAGTTCTTGTATGGCTTTATTACCTTTATTGAGTTGTTTAGCAATAAGTTCCAAAGCCATTTTGGTATCAGCTAGGGCTTTTTCTGCTTGTTTTTGTTCGTAATAATTTTGGACTGCCATACCTCCAATCAATAGAGCAAAACCTGCTGCTATTCCGCTAAGCCATAAACGTCTCCTATTTCCGGTTTTTAAACGAAGGCTTTTAGTAGCTTTTTCTGTTCTATTTTTTGAAAAATAAATAAACATGCCTTGATAATGCATCAAGTGAGGAGCAACCATATCGGAAGTAAAATAGTTTTTCAATAGGGCTTCTTCTTGAATACTGGTTTCAGCATTTAAATATTTTTCAATGAGTTGTTCTATTTTTTGACTTTCTGTATTCATGATGTTTAGTCTTTATACTCTTATTTCTAATTATTTTTCTACAAGGCAATATATTGATGTTTTTGAACTAATCCTTCTCTGATAGTTTTTCTAGCCCTAGAGAGATTGGTTCTGATTGCTGCTTGGCTCATGTCAAGTATTCTTTCAATTTCTTCGTATTCGTATTGTTCAATATCTCTTAACTGTATGACCATTTTCTGTTGTTCGGGCAATTCATTTATCAAATCCTGTACCATTTTAACACTATCCTGAAGTTCTAATGATTGTTGTAAATCATGTGAGGAACTACTGAAGTTTGAGTGAACTAAACTCAAATTACCCGCTTGTTTTGACTTCAACCTATCCAAACAATAATTTTTTGTTATGGTCATGGCATATGCCTCTACATTATTATATGTTTCCAATTGGATTCGATTATTCCACAACTTCATATACAAATCCTGAGTTGCGTCTTCGGCTTCTTCTTGAGAAACCAATAAGCGTTTTGCCAATCTAAACACTTTATCTCTGAATGGCATTACAATTTGTAAAAATGCCTTTTGATTCATTACTTGGTCAGTTTTATGATAAGAGGACGAATGTAGTTTAAAATTGTTACACAAGCGACTCATAATTGTTACTTGATTAAATGTAAGTTGCATCAACTATGCTTTAAAGAGATTTTGTTATTTTTACTTTTTTTTAATTTATAACTATGGATATTCAGATTAAATATGGTTTGGGAGAGATTTTTATTTATAAACCGATTCAAAATAGATTTTATAATGAATTGAATGATAGATTTTTAAGAAACACTTTAACTGCTTTGGATTATTTGTATTTCAAAGACATCATGAGGGTCACCTATCACAAAAATTCACCACAAGAAATTACAATAGATATAATAGATCAATTGATTGATAATGCCACTGAGACTATAGTTATTGAATTTGGAGAAACCAATCAATATTTTCCAAACACCAATACAGTAAAATTCAATGATTTAAATGGTGTTATGTTTAGGAAAAATTTTAAAGAAAGGTTTTTCGGTAGTAATGTAGGCCTTAATTCTCCTGTTTCTTTACTGGCACATGAGTTAGTTCATTGTTATCATGAACTTTTTGATGAAAATGGATATAAAAATAGAAAATCAGATCAAAGTATGTTAGGCGAAAAACTAGCAGATAACGGAAAAGATTTATCGTTTCCCAATCAAGAAGAAGTTTTGGTGGTAACTTTGACCAATCAAATTTGCGAACGATTGGGTGAAGATAAGAGAGGAAACTATGGAAGAAATTACTATTTGACAAAAAATGTGTTGACTACAGATAAAATTCCAACATAAAAAAACCTCGTAATTATATCATTACGAGGTTCATATTATTTTGAAAATTAATGTTATTAATTATTCATCAAAATCGGGCTCTTCACCGATTTCAGGATCTTCTCTAAAGATTAAATCATCTTCTTCATAATTGTCCTCAGGTCCAAATTCGGCATCAACGTCGTGTTCTTCCATCGATGTAGCCAATTTTTTACTGACTTTTACCAAATAAACCGTGTCTTCAGTTTCAACTTGCACAGCATCAATTAAGTTTTTGTGCATATCTCTAAAACTGATAATATCCATTGCATTGTATCCTTCTGGATATTTTGCTACTAATAAATCTAATATCTCTCTAGTTAATTTGCTGTAATCTACTATAATACGTCTCATAAACGAAAATATCTTTGAATTTTTTTATTTTGGCAATAATATTACATATCTAGCAAATATGCAAATATTAATGGGGCAACAATTGTTGCATCTGATTCAATAATAAACTTAGGTGTATGTATATCCAATTTGCCCCATGTAATTTTTTCATTGGGTACTGCACCTGAATAGGATCCATAGCTGGTTGTTGAATCGGAAATTTGACAGAAATAACTCCAAAATGGCGTATCTGTACGTTCCATATCTTGGTACAACATAGGTACTACGCAAATGGGGAAATCTCCTGCTATCCCACCTCCTATTTGGAAAAATCCAATTCCTTTATCTGAATTGGCTGTGTACCAATCGGCTAAAAAAGTCATGTATTCAATACCTGATTTCATAGTAGAGGCTTTTAATTCGCCTTTCAAAACATAAGATGCAAAAATATTTCCCATGGTACTGTCTTCCCAACCTGGAACCACCATTGGCAAATTCTTTTTAGCTGCTGCAAACATCCATGAATTTTGGATATCTATTTCATAATAAGGCTCTAATACTCCTGAAAGAAGTAGTTTATACATGAATTCATGTGGAAAATAGCGTTCACCTTTGGCTTCAGCATCTTTCCATATTTTCACAATGTGTTTTTGCAGTCTGCGGAAAGCTTCTTCTTCAGGAATACAAGTATCTGTAACTCGATTGAGTCCTTTTTCCAATAAATCCCATTCATCTTGTGGTGTTAAATCACGGTAATGTGGTACTCTTTTGTAATGAGAATGGGCAACTAAATTCATAAGATCTTCTTCCAAGTTGGCACCTGTACAAGAAACTATATGCAACTTATCTTGGCGAATCATTTCGGCAAATATTTTACCCAATTCAGCTGTACTCATGGCTCCGGCAAGGGAAACCAACATTTTGGATTCTTTTTTTAATTGTTCTTCATAGCCAATGGCTGCATCTACTAATGCTGCAGAATTGAAGTGTAAATAGTATTTCTGAATGAATTGTGAAATAGGACCTTTTTGGGACATTTTATTTTATGTTTTAAGTTTATTAAGTTACTCTTTGCTTTTAAATTTGGCTATTTTATTTGTATTATCGTCTTCTTCATCTTCTTCATCAATAATTTCATCGTTTACAGCAAATTTATAGCTGAGCATTTTGTAATATAATTTAGCAGCTAAAAATTCGGATACTTTTGTTCCCTCAATCGGACAAAGTTCGACCAAATCAAAACCGACGACATTGCGTTCTTTCATTATTTTTTGAATGAATTCGAGCGTTTCGTACCACATCAAACCTCCAGGTTCGGGTGTACCGGTTCCAGGGAAAATGGATGGATCTAATGCATCCAAATCAAAAGTAATATAAACATCATCTGTCATGAAGTCGATAGCATCTTCCATCCAATCTACATTGAGTAACATTTCATGGGCAAAGAAAACTTTGTCATAATCCATTACAGTTTTCTCTGATTTATCCATGCTTCTAATGCCTATTTGAATGAGATTATCTGCATTTTGGCTGGCATCGTATAGTGCGCAAGCATGATTGTAGGGAGATCCTTGATAGGATTTTCTCAAATCGGCGTGTGCATCAATTTGAACAATGGTTAAATTGTCATAATGTTCGTAATGCGCTTTGATAGCACCAATAGAAATTGAATGTTCGCCACCAAATAGGGTAACAAACTTATTTTTAGCAATATATTCTTTGGTTTTGTTGTAAACGGTTTGATAAACTGCTTCCGGACTTGCATCTTCTGTTATGGTATCGGCAAGGTAAATACCTTCTTTGTACACTTCAGAATCGGTTTCAATGTCATATAATTCCAAGTTTTCGGCTGCATCCAAAAAGGCATCCGGACCTTTGTCTGCTCCTTTTTGATAGGTACTTGTCCCATCGTAAGTAACGGGAATTAATACAATTTTTGCTTTGGCTAATTGGCCATATTCTTCGGGAATTCCGCCAAAAGTCTTCTTATTATTCATATATTAACGATTTAGTTTTTTTTTATCTGAAATATGGAATGCCTAATCTTTGTTGGTTTTTAATTCAGCAATGTTCGTAGGGATTTCATATCCTAAAATATTTAAAAATTCATGTTGGGTTTGTTTTTCTCTAAATACTCTTGTTGTGATGTTTCCATCTTTGTCTTTTTCTATTAGTATATGTTTGGGTTGTGGTATCAAACAGTGTTGTAATCCGCCATAACCTCCCACTGATTCTTGATAAGCTCCTGTGTTGAAAAAACCTAAGTACAATGGTTTTTGTGCATTGTATACTGGTAAGTAAATACCATTTATATGTTGTTCGGAATTGTAATAATCGTCACTATCACAAGTCAAGCCACCCAATAAAACGCGTTCATAACGATCATTCCATCTGTTGATAGGTAATAAGATATATCTTTTACTTATAGCCCATGAATCGGGTAAAGTAGTGATAAAAGAGGAATCAATCATGTTCCAATTTTCACGGTCATTTTGCTTCTTTTGATACAAAACTTCATACAACATACCACCACTTTCTCCTACTGTAAAGGAACCAAATTCGGTAAAAATATGTGGAACAGGCACATAAGCATCATCACAAGCATTTTTAATTTGCGTTATAATTTCTTCTACCATATAGGGATAATCATAATCAAAACCCAAATAGTTTTTGATTGGAAAACCACCACCAATATTCAAACTATCCAAGGTAGGACATATCTTTTTCAAGTCAATATACACTTTCATACATTTATTGAGCTCATTCCAGTAATAAGCGGTGTCTTTGATACCTGTATTGATGAAAAAGTGTAACATTTTCAATTCAACTTTCTTATTGTCATGCACTTCTCTTTTATAGAAGTTGACGATATCCTTATATCCAATTCCCAATCTGGATGTATAGAACTCAAATTTGGGTTCTTCCTCAGATGCAATTCGGATGCCTACTTTAAACTTTTTATTGATTGCTTTAGACAAGAGAGGTAATTCTTCATAATTATCAATGACCGGAATACAATTCTTTTGTCCAGAATTGATCAAATCAGCTATGCCTACGATGTATTCGTCTCTTTTGAAACCATTACATACTACATAGGTTTTATCGGTAATTTTTCCATCTTTTTTAAGGGTTTTAATGATATCTATATCAAATGCGGAAGAAGTTTCCACGTGAATATCATTTTTTAAAGCTTCATCAAATACAAATTTGAAATGGGAGCTTTTGGTACAATAACAATAGTGGTATTTTCCTTTGTAATCCAATTTTTTAAAAGCATCACCAAACCATTTTTTGGCTTTGAGTATGTTTTCAGAAATTTTGGGAATATAGTTGAATTTTAATGGCGTACCATGTTCTTCAATGATTTGCATCATGTCAATGCCATGAAAAAATAATTCACCATCGCGGGTTTCAAATTCTTCCTGTGGATAGTAAAAAGTTTGTTCAATAAGATCAGTATAACGAGTTTTCATAATATGTGATAGTTATATAAATACAAAACAAAAATTAGTTTGATATAAGCTATAACTATACCCTTAATTGTATGATCGACAACCTTTTGTGATTTGCAATTTTATTCCAATAGGTATGGAAAACAGATGTATATTTGGTTATAATAAACAGCACTTAGAAGTATATAATTAAAAACCTAAAAATGACCATTTGTTTTTTATACTTTAGTTAAATTAAACTTTGACAAACATATAAAAAAATTAATTATTACAAATGGTTTTTGGTTGATATTTTATATTTGATTAAAAATACATTGAAAAACGAATGTCTATCCTTTTTTGGGATATTGAAAAAACATTTTTAATTTTTATGTATGTTTGCCACTATATTAATAATTCTGATAATGGCAAATCCACTTTTTAGAAAAAAATCCGTTGATTTAGTAATACAAGAAGAAGTTCCAGGTGAAGTAAAAAAAGCCCAACTCAAACGAACTTTAAGTGTCTATGATTTAACTGCTATGGGAATTGCAGCCATTATAGGCGCCGGAATTTTCAGTACTATTGGAAATGCTGCAGTCAATGGTGGTCCTGCGGTGTCATTGTTATTTATTTTTACTGCTTTGGCGTGTGGTTTATCGGCAATGAGTTATGCACAATTTGCTTCAAGTGTTCCTTTAAGTGGTAGCGCTTATACCTATGCTTATGTGAGTTTCGGGGAATTGATCGCATGGATTATTGGATGGGATTTGATCATGGAATATGCTGTTGGAAATATTGCTGTTGCCATCTCTTGGTCCGATTATTTTACAGGATTTTTGGGTGGTATCGGGATACATTTTCCAGATTATTTGGCTATAGATTACTTGTCGGCTTTTCGGGGATTTAAAGATGCTTCTTTACAAATGGCTTCAGGGATTAGTTTGACAGATCTACCGGCACAACTTCAAAATTCATATTTAGCCTGGACTTCGGCTCCACAAATATCAGGTTTGCGCTTGATTGCTGATATACCTGCTTTTAGTATTGTCGTATTGATTACTATTTTGATATACATGGGTATTCAGGAAGCCAAAATCACCAGTAATATCATGGTTATTATTAAAATTGTGATTCTTTTGATAGTGATTTCTGTTGGTGCTTTTTGGGTCAATCCTGAGAATTGGAGTCCTTTTGCACCCAATGGTGTCGGAGGCGTTTTAAAAGGTGTTTCAGGAGTGTTTTTTGCATACATCGGGTTTGATGCCATTTCTACCACTGCCGAAGAAACCAAGAATCCGCAACGGGATTTGCCCCGAGCGATGATCTATTCATTGATTATTACAACTGTTTTATACGTAGCCATCAGTTTGGTATTGACGGGTATGGTGAGTTATAAGGAATTGGGCGTTGGTGATCCATTGGCGTTTGTTTTCAGCAGATTAAATTTAAATTTCCTTTCCGGATTTATTGCCATTGGAGCGATAATAGCCATGGCAAGTGTATTGTTGGTATTTCAATTGGGGCAACCTCGTATATGGATGAGTATGAGTAGAGACGGTTTATTGCCTAAAAAATTTGCCACCATTCATCCTAGGTTTAGAACACCTTCTTTTGCAACCATCGTAACAGGAATTTTTGTAGCTATCCCTTCCCTATTCATGAATTTGACCGAAGTAACCGATTTGACCAGTATTGGTACCTTATTTGCCTTCGTATTGGTATCCGGTGGGGTTTTGATGATGAAAGATATACCCCGTGAAGTTGATGGCAGAAAAACCTTTAGAATACCCTATATAAGCAGTAGATACATTCTTCCTGCCCTGTGGACGGTTATCTTAACAGCTTTATTCCTATACAATAGGGAAAATATTGCTATTTTTTTCCAGAGCACTGATCCATTGAATTTAAAAGCCGGTACTTGGGAAGTGTTCAAACACAAAATTCCATTGATTATATTTATGCTCATTGCCTTGGTTTTGACGTTTTACAGCATCAAAAATAGATTTTCTTTGATACCGGTGTTGGGTTTATTGACCAATTTGTATTTAATGACTGAATTAGGGATCACCAATTGGTTGCGATTCTTAATTTGGTTAGCTATTGGATTGGTCATATATTTTACATTTGGAAAAAAACACAGTATTTTAAATGTAAGAAAAGCATAAGTTGGGTGTGTAGATAAGTTAAGAACCATTAAATAAATAGAGATTAAATTGACTTTTCTATCTCAAATCTTCTAAAAACATCCCTTTTCATTCCTTAAAATCACTTTCCAAAGGAAAAAGTCGATTTTTACTATGTTTCTGATTATCAAAATCATTCGAATTTGAGGAAGGCTTCCAACGTTCCCGAAAGTTTAAGTTTAATTTTTATGGTATATTAATTCTTTAATTAGTTTTATTGATGACTAAAAGTTTGAATAACTCTAACCCTATTCAATCTCGATTGGTGTGTTTTGACAATTAGAGAATTTGTTTGAGTATTAGAAAAGTAAAGAGATAAATATTATTTTGTTTGAAAGAAATTAATTGGTTACTTGAATAAATAGACATTTTGGATAATAACTTATTTGATTTTGAATAATAAAGTCGGAGTGTGATATTGAGTCACACTCCGACTAGTATAACTTTAATTTTTAATTACTTTAAAATTACCTTTTTTGCCTTCTATTTCCACAGAAACAAAATAAACTCCAGGCGAATAATGCCTCATATCTATTTCAATCTCGCTTTGGTTGATCGGGTTATTGAACATTTCTTGTCCAAGTAAATTGCAAATATTGATATGGGTAATATTTTTCACTGCGTTTAAAGTCAATTGGTCTAATACAGGATTGGGATAATATTTAAGCCCAAACGCTTCAAGTTCCTCTAAACCCAAAGTTTGGTTTACTCCAGTAACAATTAAATTCGTAAACCCCTGGTTAGTAAATACGATATAATAAAATTTACCAACTGTAGTTTGAATACTATTTGACGGGGATGCCACACTACAAATATTAGATGGTACATTTATATACGTCAATTGATTTTCTTGTGTAACATTCAAGTTAGGTGCTTCATAGAAAATGGCTGCATTGGGCCAAACAGGATCCGAAATGTTAGCTGTAACTGTAGAAGCCAAAGTGGCTTGAAATTTATAGAAAACAGTTTTATAATCTGTCCCAAAACCACAATTTGTCATGTTGCCTACTTCAGCTAGACCACATTGCGGGTTTACATTTGTATCTGTATAAGTGTCGGTGGAAACCGTTTTGGCATTGGCTATCAAATCGTTGGAAGGTGTGCAATCTGGTGGACTATTTACACCCGTAACGATTAAATCAGTGGTGTTTGAATTAATTAACACAATATAATAAAACTTACCAGTAGTTGCCGTAATTGAACTGCTATTTCCTCCTGCACCCACGCTACAAGGATTATTAAGCGAATTAATATAAGTTAATTGGTTTTCTGAAGTAACATTCAAACTGGGTGCTTCATAAAAAATGGCACCTTTGGGATAACCTATATTTGTAATAGTAGCAGTTACTACAGAAGCCGAAGTGGCTTGAAATTTATAGAAAACGGTTTTGTAAGATGTCCCGGTACCACAACCAGCAGCATTTCCAGATTCTGCATTGGCATTTTGAGGGTCAATATTAGAATCTGTATAAGTATTATTAGAAACCAATTTGGCATTGACTATCAAATCATTTGGGGGTTGAAACATGCGTACATTGTCTATTGTGAGTTTTGAACCCACATACGAAACACTGGAATTATTCCAATCTGATGATTGGAAATTGATGATTACCGTATCGGGAATTTCAGGTAGATTGAATGGAATGGCAACCAATTGATAGGTGGATGCAGCATTGAGTTGCTGTCCATAACCACCTATTTCTACTCCATTTTTTTTAAATAATATGTGAACATAAGCTTTTTCATTTACCACATAAGGCATGTATTTATAATGAAAGGCAAATGTCCCATTTTGGAGTGTATAAGGATAGCCACCCATCATACAACTGCATTCTTCATCATAATATCCGGTTGAAACCTCAGCAGGGACTGAACGTGGCAAACCAACATTATCACTACCGAGATATGATTTTAATTCAACTGCATACGTTCCTAAAAATGCATCTGTGGAGCGTGCTGTGCCATTTTCTAATATTTCAGTCTGAAGATTCCAGTCATCTGGTTTGTGGTTGGTAAAAGTTTTCCATTGTTCGAAACTACCATTCAATAAAGCGGGTTGTGAAGAAACGCCTGCAAATGAGATATTATCCAATTGAAGCATATTACCCGGAATGGGCGTGCCACCCCAATCACTAGAAGCCACTACGACATTTATCGCATCGGGAGTCTGAGCAAGCTCAGGAATCGAAATGGTAAAAGGTGTATAAGTGGTTTGAGATGCTGTTATCTCAATAGAATAGAACCCAAGTGAAGTAGTTCCCACAGAAAAATTGACTCCAATGATTGCTTTATCACCAGGTAAGATAGTAGCTTTGTAATAGCCCGTTAAGGCAGTAGGGTTTTCATTATATGGAATACCGCCATACCATGTATTCGGATTCATAGAACCAGGTTCTTTATGTCCAAAATATGCCATCCCAGAAGTAGTTGTTAGCAGGTTTACTGCAAAACTTCCACTTTGTGCATCGGTAACTTTGTTTACACCAAAAATAGGGTTATCATTTTCAAAAACTTCAATGTTTGAAGACAACTCATAATTAAGAGGGTTTTCAAACACAATGGTCGTCCAACTTTCAAAGTTTCCATTGGAAACTGTGTTGGGTTGTGCCATTGCGAAATAACTAATTGTTGTAAAGAATAGTGTTAAAAGTAATTTTGTTTTCATTTTTTTGGTTTTAAAAGTTTATAAAATAAAATTCTAATTCTTTTCAGTAGTGTTCA
Source organism: Flavobacteriia bacterium (assembly GCA_011391075.1). Classification (GTDB taxonomy): domain Bacteria; phylum Bacteroidota; class Bacteroidia; order Flavobacteriales; family Flavobacteriaceae. Next base: position 70,613 of record JAABRF010000003.1, read on the forward strand.
TTGTCCTGAAAACTTACTATAAGGAAAATAAATTTTATGCATATAATTATGTAAAGAGATGATAATCAGAAAAAAAAAGGTTAATATATTTGGTAATCAGTTATTAGGTTATGATAACTTTTATTTAAACTAACCAAATTCGTGTTGACTTATTTCAGCCGGATAGACTAACAGTAAAAATTTGATAACATACAATTATTCTATCAAAGATATAATTAAAATATTTATTAAAATACTGATAAATATCATTTTAAATAATAATTAAATAGAATATTAAGAGTTTTTTTGATTTTTAATGCTTAAATTTAAATAAAAAAATAAACACCCATCAAATAGCTATTTGATAGGTGTTTAAGCCCCTAAAAATAAAAATGAACTCTTCTTAATCAATGATGATTTTATACAAAGCTGATTGGTTTTCCCAAGCGCCTGAAAGTGCCGTAATTTTGGCAAAATACAAACCACTTTGGTAGTTTTTCAAATCTAAATGTTGTACTCCCATTTCGTAGTTTTCTTCCCCTATTTTGGCTCCATTGGCATTGTAAATTATAATTTGAATGGGAATTTCATTGGATACAAACAATTTTCCATGCGCCGGATTGGGATACAATTTTACAATTTCTTTGATGCCAAAGTCGGCTATGTCAACGGTACTGATGGTGATACAATCGGAAGTGACTGTACATCCGTATTTCGTTACTTCTAAGGCATAATCTCCGTTTACCGTAGGTTCGTAAGAAACACCCGTTGCACCTTCTATATCTATATTTCCATTGGTACAATCAATCCACTGGTAAGTTGCTGCTGATTCATTGGCTGTTAATAGCAAGGGGTAATCTTGTAGGGTGATAGATGCGTCAATTTCCGGTTTGAAACTAACTACTATAGCATCTGAAGTTACCTGACAAGCGTTGTGATTGGGATTGGTTATCGTAACCGAATAACTTCCTGCTTCGCTTACCACAATGCTCGATGTTGTACTGCCATTGGACCATAGATAATTCATTTCGGGTTCGGATGCATAGATGGTCACCGGAGTGCCAAAACAAGCCGGAAATAAATCTTCTGTATAAATACTCTCATTTGGAACTTTATACACTTGGATGATTTGTGTGGACGTATTGTTCATCCCCGATTCTGTATCGGTAACGGTAAAGGAAGCCGTGTAAGTACCTTCATTGGTATAAGTATGCGAGGTATTCAAATCGGTGCTGGTAATATCATCACCAAAATCCCATAAAACCGTATCAAAATCTATCGACCCATTGTTGGTAAATGCAACTGTTTCGCCTTCGCATATAGCTTGGGAATCAACTTCAAATAAAGCCAACGGATGCAAATTCTTGTGAAAATTATCGGATGTTACCATACTATGGCGTCCCAAAGCATCTTTATATTGTGTATACAAGGTATAATCACCTTCCCAAAGATCTTGTACATCGATTTCGTCTAAATTCAAATGAGGAGAATCGGGATTGATATCCATTACACGTTTCTCGCTGCCATCGGATGTAAACCAATAGGCATAAGTAGTCAATGCATTATCGGTAGCTGTTTCTGGGTGAGGTTGATGTAAATAAAACTGTGAAGTATAGCTACTGTACATACCGCTTTCATCTTTGAATCTGATGTGGAAGATATTAAGCGACTGGGTCAACTCGGGAGGTGTGATTTGAGTCAACAATAAGTAATCAGTTTGGGGAGTGAGAGGTACTTCAGTTACAAATTCGCCTTCGTTAAATGCATATTCATAAGCTACAATATTCTTGACTCCCGAAATACCTTCAGGTATTACAATGACAAATTGAGAGACGTAACTACTCCACATACCACTGTCATCTTGAAACCGAATATTGAGTATATTCAATGTATTACTCAAACCCGTAGCATTCAAATCGGCAGCCATTATCACATCATTTTGTGGACTTATCGGTACGTAGTGTAAATTTTCTCCTTGATTGAACATGTATTCATACGCTATCAATTTCTTTTCATCCAAAGTTCCAGCGGGTACTTTGATAATAGGTTGACTGACTATCGAACTCCAATACCCTTGGTCATCTTTAAATCTCAATTGCAACATGTTGTATGCATTGGTCAAAGTAGAAGTATCGACCAAAGTAGATAAATTCAAATGTTGCACAGGTGTTATTGGAAAATAACTTACAGCATCAGATCCGTTGAAAGAAGTTTGATAACCTACCAAATAATGCTCTGTTTGAGCCTCAATGCGGATAGATAAAAGCATACATATCACTATCCACATGAGCGGATGTTTGAGTGCTTTCATAAGATTAACGGTTTTGAGAGTGAACTTCGATTTCAACTTCGATTTTGCCTTGATTATTGGAAGTATTGGCAATATTCTTCACACTGATGTGAGGTGTAATGGGCACAGCTCCTTCTTTGTAAGGAAAAATTCCACCATATATACCTACTTGAGAGCCATCATCACCTTGAACACTTAAGGCTGTCTCAGTCAGATGAAAATTATCAGTATACTCAAAAAGTTGATTGGTTTCATTTAAATACGTATCTGCAGGATCAATTCTAAAATTACTATTTGATGTAGCATTTGTTCCTAATGCTAGCGCTGAAGTTCCACCTATGAGATTATTTGAAAAACTATTGGCATTACCATCAGATACCCCATAATTTTCAAAAACATTATTATTGAAAACACTAGATTGCGCATTATTTATAGCAAAATAACCGACAGAAGCATGAAATATAAAAACATTGTTTTCAAAAATATTTAAAAAAATATTATGGATTCTGTTTTCAATAATATTACTATAAAAACCAGATGCTTGTATGGCACTTAAATCAGAAATATTTTGAATTACATTTTCAGAAAAAAGATTGTTATTATGAATATTTGAACCTGAGGCTGTAATATTTTGCATAAAACATCTGCGGACAACTACATTGCTAATACCAGAGGCTGCATTAGCTTCAAAGGATAGATTTCCCATTATTTTTAGGCCTTCCAAATGCAGTCCATCAGCTTCATGACCCACATTTAGATGTGTATTGATAATGGTAGCATTGGTAGCTGCGGTGCTGTCGGGATAATGTCCTACGCCGAAAATCTTGATACCTTTTCGAATATCAGGTGGTGTAAAAGTTCCACCTGGTAAATAAATAGTATCACCAGTAACAGCAGAAGCATATGCCAAAATAAAAGCATTGGATGTAGAAAAGTACTGCACCTCTCCTACTTTGTGAAGCGCTACAACTCCCATTTGGGCTTGTACATTCCAGATGATGAGGGTAAAAAGGGTTGAGAAAAATAGTTTTGTTTTCATTATTATAAATTTTAGATTTTAAATTTTAGATTTTAGATTTTAGATTTTAGATTTATGATTGATTTAATATCTATAGAATTAAAAAAAACCGAACCCATAGAAAGTTTTCACTTTCTTTCAGGTTCGGATATATTTAGTTAGAAAAAAACATTTTAGCAGGTTTAAAACCTATTCTATGATCAATCTAAAAATGGCAGATTGGTTTTGCCATTCACCTTCCAAAGCAGTGACTTTGGTTACATACAAGCCGCTACTTAAGTTATCTGTTGGGTAAATATTTAATCCTGATTCATAATCACCTTCCCAAACTTTGGATCCATTAGCATTGTAAATAACCAAATTGATATCTATATCGGATTGGATATTAACAAACTCTTTGGCAGGATTTGGAAACAATTGAACCAATTCCTTGATGGCATAATCCGGAATATCTACGGTGCTTACAGTGGTACAATCGGAAGTAACGGTACAACCATATTTGGTTATTTGGACCGCATAATCTCCATTGACCAAAGGTTCATAGGAAACTTGAGTTGCTCCTTCAATTGGAATATTGCCATTGGTACAATCGATCCATTGGTAATTGGCTTCCGATTCAACGGCACTTAACAACAATGGGTAATCTTGAATGGCAATTGTATTGTTGATTTGAGGCAGATAAGTTACCATTATTTCATCTGAAACAACAGAACAAAAAGTATTGTTGACATTACTCACTTCAACAGAATAATTTCCGGGGCTTGTAACTATAATTTCTCTTGTTGTAGCTCCATTTGACCATGCATAATCTGCTCCAATGGCATCAGCAGTAAGTGTTACCGGAGTACCATAACAAACTGGAAACTCGGGTTCGCTAATCGTTAAAGTATTAACGGGATATGCCAAAACATGTATCGTTTGAGTCATTATATCTTGCAATCCACTCGCTGTATGCGTTACAGTTAGTGTCACTTCAAAGTCACCCACTTGATTAAAGGCATGCATGGTATTGAGTTCGGTTGCGGTTTGGTCGTCACCAAATTCATATAAAACCGTATCGTAATCAATACTACCATTGTCTGAAAATTCCACATTTTGACCTTCGCAAATAGTTGTTTCATCAGTTGTAAAAACAGCAATAGGAAATGGATTTTTATGAACAGTATGTGATGTCACTACGCTGTATTTGCCATAAACATCCTTGTATTGTGTGTGCAATTCGTGGTCACCTTCCCATAAACCGGTCATATTGAGTTCGGTTACGACTAAAGGATTTATAGGACTAACAGACAATGTTTGGAGGTTTGCAACATCTGTATCAAACCAATAATAATATTCCACAATTTGATTATCGGGAGTTTGTTCACCTAAGAAAGGTTTCATGAACAAATGACTTTTCATGACACTAAATTTACCCGTATTATCTTTGAAACGAATGTGCAATACATTTAAAGCTTGGGTCAATTGCGACACATCAATATCGGTTAAAAGGTTGAAATCGGTTTCAGGCGTAATAGGCACGTATGTTAAAAACTCTCCGTTGTTGAATGCATATTCGTAGCCAACAATTTGTTTGGTAATAGGCACATCGGCAAAATGAGTCATAAATAAATGGCTTTTAATCACACTCCATTTTCCGGTATCATCTTTAAATCGGATATGTAGAACATTGAGTGCATTGGTTAAACTACTGACATCAATATCTGTAAGTAAATTGAAATCAGTAGCAGGCGTTATCGGTACATAAGTCAAATATTCACCATTATTGAAAGCGTATTCGTAACCCACAATTTGTTTAGTACTAGGAACATCGGCAAAATGGGTCATAAACAAATGACTTTTCATCACGCTCCATTTTCCGGTATTGTCTTTAAATCGAATGTGGAATACGTTTAAGGCATTCGTCAAACCACTAACATCGATATCTGTTAACAGATTGAAGTCTGTTCCCGGAGTTACAGGAACATAGGTCAGATTATCACCATTATTGAAAGCATATTCGTAACCTACAATTTGTTTGGTACTGGGAACATCGGCGAAATGGGTCATAAACAAATGACTTTTCATCACACTCCATTTTCCGGTATTGTCTTTAAAACGTATATGAAAAACATTTAAGG
>JAABRF010000040.1 GCA_011391075.1 Flavobacteriia bacterium
TAGATATTATAAGTTTTTTGGATAGTAATATGTGCTGTAATAGCTAACTTCATACAATCTTTAAGTATAATTTAACGCTTAGATAACATACTAATATTATCATATTTTGGTTTGTAATATACCTTTGTGTTTATTAATGAACAAGCATATGATTACCCCCAAAATAGAATTGTCAGAAGTGAAAACTAAAGCAGATTTACTTCGTTTTGTGAAATTTCCATTTCATTTATATGCTTCCAATCCTTATTGGGTTGCGCCAATAATTCAAGAAGAGTTAAATCAATTTAATCCCAATAGCAATCCTGTGTATGAACATGCTTCATCCCGTTTGTTTTTAGCTAAACGGGATGATGAAGTGGTTGGTAGAATTGCAGCTTTGATCAATTTTTACGAAGTGGATAAAATGGGTATTAAGAAAATGCGATTTGGATGGTTTGACTTTGTCGATGACATTGAAGTATCTCGTTTATTATTGGAAAAAGTTCATCAAATAGGTTATGAAAACCATTTGGAATTTGTAGAAGGTCCTGTTGGGTTTTCCAATATGGATAAAGTGGGAATTCTCACCATGGGATTTGAAGAGAAAGGTGATATGATATCATGGTATAATGCGCCTTATTATGCCAAACATATGGAAGTATTAGGTTATCAAAAGGCTAATGAATGGTTGGAACATTATTTTGATGTGGATTTACATCCTGATCGAACTTCTCAATATACACGAATGGCTGAAGTGATCAAAAGACGGTATCATTTGAAAGTAATTCGATTTAGCAAAACTCAAGAAATAATGCCTTATGTTGATAAAATCTTTGATTTATTTGACAAAACCTATAACAAATTAGTGTCCTATGTTCCGCTTTCCGATAAACAAATTCAGTTTTTCAAAGCCAAATACATCAAACTAATAGATCCCGAGTTTATCAAGTATGTTGAAGACGAACAAGGCAATCCAATAGCTTTTGCTATTACCATGCGTTCGTTTTCTGAAGCGCTTCAAAAAGCCAATGGGCGTTTATTCCCATTTGGTTTTTATCATTTATTACGTGCCAAAAAAAATTCAAAAGAAGTGCTTTTTTATCTAATTGGAGTACATCCTGACTTTCAAAAAAAAGGAGTTGTTGCCATCATTTTTGATGAATTTGCGCAAAGCTATATCAAACATGGCATCAAAAGAGCATTTAGAACACCTGAATTGGAAACAAATTCTGATATTCATTCCTTATGGAAAGAGTTTAATCCCATTAATCACAAGAGAAGAAAGACTTTTAGAAAAAATATTGAAGCAAATCCATAATTCTTTTTCCATTAACATATAATACTTTATTTTTGTATTCAAATTAAACCAAAATATGAATACTCCTATAATTTCAATTATCGGCCTTGGGTATGTTGGATTACCATTGGCTGCAGCTTTTGCAAAAAAATACAAAGTAATAGGTTTTGATATCAATCAACAAAGAGTTAGTCAATTACAGCAAAATTTTGACATGACCTTGGAGGTTGAAAAAGAAAAATTGGAAGCTGTCAATCTTACTGATTTTAAATCATTTAATGATTCAAAAGCAGGATTGTATTGTACCACTGAATTATCAGAAATCAAAAATGCTACGATTTACATCGTAACAGTACCTACACCGGTTGATAAAAACAACAAACCCGATTTAACCCCTTTGTTTAAAGCCAGTGAAACTGTGAGTAAAGTGTTGAAAAAAGGGGATATTGTTATCTATGAATCTACGGTTTATCCTGGCGCTACGGAAGAAGATTGTGTTCCCATTTTGGAACAAGGTTCAGGTTTGGTTTTCAATCAAGATTTTTTTGCCGGTTATTCTCCTGAAAGAATCAATCCAGGAGATAAATTGCACACCGTTGAGAAAATTCTCAAAGTAACTTCGGGTTCTACTCCCGAAATTGCAGAAAGAATTGATCAAATGTATAAAAGTATAATCATTGCCGGAACATTTAAGGCTTCTTCTATCAAAGTAGCCGAAGCTGCCAAGGTGATTGAGAATTCGCAACGTGATATCAATATTGCCTTTGTCAATGAATTGTCTAGAATTTTCAATTTAATGCATATTGATACGCATGAAGTTTTGGAAGCTGCTGGTACCAAATGGAATTTTATCAAGTTTTCTCCCGGTTTGGTAGGTGGACATTGCATAGGTGTAGATCCTTATTATTTGGCGGATAAAGCTTTGAAATTGGGTTATAATCCTCAAATTATTCTCTCAGGAAGAAGATTGAATGACAGTATGGGACCTTTTGTAGCTCAGGAAACTGTCAAGAAGATGATTCACAAGGAAATTCCTATCAAAGGTAGTAAAGTATTGGTTTTAGGTATTACCTTTAAAGAAAACTGTCCTGATATACGCAATTCAAGAGTTATTGATATTATCCAAGAATTAAAAACATTTGATTTACAAGTTGACGTGTATGATCCTTGGGCCTTGGCAGATGAAGTAAGACACGAATATGAAATAGATTTAATTACGGATCTTGAAAATTTGTCAAATGATTATAAAGCCATTATTTTAGCAGTTTCTCATCAAGAGTTTATGGCATTTGAACTTGATAAATATCTAGCTCCAGTACATGTTGTATATGATGTAAAAGGGATTTTACCAAAAGACAAAAGCGACGGTAGATTATAAAAACATTTCTCAAAACTAATACTAACTATTTTGGAATCAAAAAAAGTACTCATTACCGGTGTTGCAGGATTTATTGGTTTTCACTTAGCCAGAATATTGGTTGAGAATGGATATCAAGTAGTTGGAATAGACAATATCAATGATTATTATGATCAACAATTAAAATTACTGAGATTACAGGAATTGGGGATTGAAGTTGATAAGATTGAACCCAATTTACCCTTAAAAGGTAAAATTATATACCAAAAAACGGATTTAAGAGATTTGTCCGATATTATGAATCTCTTCGAAACCCATAGATTTCACTATGTAATTAATTTGGCTGCTCAAGCCGGTGTGCGATATTCTTTGATTAATCCACATTCTTATGTAGACAATAATATTACCGGTTTTTTAAATATTCTAGAAGCTTGTAGAAAATACCCTGTTGAGCATTTATTATTTGCTTCGTCTAGCTCTGTTTATGGGCTTAGTGAAGAAATTCCTTTTTCTGTTGAATCCCATACCGATCATCCATTGGCTATGTATGCCGTCAGTAAAAAAGCCAATGAAATGATGGCACATTCCTATGCACATTTGTATGGAATTCCGGCTACCGGTTTGAGATTTTTTACAGTATATGGTCCTTGGGGACGACCCGATATGGCATTGCACATTTTTACGAAAGCCATTGTGGAAGATCAAGAATTTGATGTGTTTAATTACGGTAAGATGAGTAGGGATTTTACCTATGTGGCAGATATCGTAGAGAGTTTGAAACGCTTATTACCCAAACCACCACAAAAAAATAATCCCAAATTCAATCCCAAAAAACCCAATCCATCCATCAGCTCGGCACCATACCAAATTTTCAATGTTGGAAATAACAGTCCGATAGAATTAATGGACTATGTCAAAGCCATTGAAAAAGCATTGGGTAAGAAAGGTCGGATAGTTTTTAAACCTATACAACCTGGAGATGTCCCTGCAACCTATGCTGATGTACAGAGTTTGTACGATTATATAGATTTCAAGCCATCCACTGATTTTGAAGAAGGTGTGAAAGCATTTGTAGATAAGTATATTGAGATAAATACTTAATATGTGACAAATATATAATTGATATTTCTGTTTAAATAGATTTCTGAACTTTCTTTTGAATTTCAATTCAAATTTATAAAGCAATCAAAAACTTGACTACTTTGTAAAAAAATAGTCAAATGTCATTACAAATACTTAAACCAAAAACTACAATATTTCTAGAAATTTACGAGTTTTGGTAGCGCTTACATGTCAATTCTACAATCTTCAAAATAACATGAGTAGCCTTTTCAATGGCTTCTGCAGCTACAAATTCATACCTACCATGGAAATTGTGTCCGCCGGCAAAGATATTGGGGCAAGGTAAACCTTTATACGACAATTGAGATCCGTCTGTTCCACCTCTGATTGCTTTGATTAAAGGCGTTATATTCAGTTCTTTCATGGCTTCTTCGGCAATATCTACAATATGCATCATTGGTTCTACTTTTTCACGCATGTTGTAATACTGATCCTTTATTTCCGTTGCAAATATTTTTTTCCCGTGTTTGGTATTCAAGTCAACTGCCAATTGGGCAAATAAATCTTTACGAGCTTCAAATTTGGCACGATCGTGATCGCGAATGATGTAATATAATTCTGTACGTTCCACGTCACCTTTGATGCTGTGTAAATGATAAAATCCTTCATATCCTGATGTTTTTTCAGGAACTTCATCGGCTGGTAATGCTTCAACGAACTTATTGGCATACAACATAGAATTAATCATCTTATTCTTGGCATATCCAGGATGTACGATTTTTCCGGTTGCAATCAATTTGGCTCCGGCAGCATTGAAATTTTCAAACTCCAATTCTCCTACAGTACTTCCGTCCATTGTGTAGGCCCATTCGGCTCCAAATTTGGCTACATCAAACTTATGTGCTCCTTTTCCAACTTCCTCATCGGGTGTAAAGCCAATTTTTATAGTGCCGTGTTTGATTTCGGGATGTTTTAATAAATATTCCATCGCAGCCATTATTTCGGTTACTCCGGCTTTATCATCAGCTCCCAATAGGGTAGTTCCATCTGTAGTAATCAAGGTTTGACCTTTGTAAAGCAACAGATCTTCAAAATCTTTTGGAGATAATATGATATTTTCAGCAGCATTTAAAACAATATCGCCGCCATTGTAATTTTCGTGGATTTGTGGATTGACATTGGTGCCTGTAAAATCGGGACTGGTATCAATATGAGCAATAAAACCGATGACCGGAATTGAAGCATCTACATTGGCTGGTAAAGTTGCCATAATGTAGCAATTTTCATCCAGAGAAACATCAGACATTCCCATTTGAATGAGTTCTTTTTCCAACATTTTGGCTAAAACCCATTGTTTTTCAGTGCTTGGGAAAACATCTTCATTTTCAGGATCGGATTGGGTATCAATTTTAATATATCTGAAAAATCGGTCAATAAGTGCTTGTTTGGTAATCATTTTTATAAAATATGAAGTAATTAATAATTATTTTTTGTCTTTGATAATTTGTATAGATTCAATCAATTGAAAGGACTCACATAAACGTTCGTTTACTTTATCCGACCCATAAATATCTGTTTTAATCAGCAGATAATGTTCTTTATCAATTTGGATGTAATATTGAAAAACATTGATATCCATATCTTTGTGAGTAGATTTCCCGAAATGATAATAGCCTTTATAGTTATCAAAATCAGCAAAACCATCTTGAATCCATTTCAATTCTTTTTCAGTTGTCAACTCTTGAACTTGTTTTTGAAAAGCTTTGTCTATAGATATTTTGCCGTCAATGAATGCAAATTCCATCAAATAGGTTTGGTCTAAAGTTTTAATGGTGTCTGCACAAAAGATCTCCGATTGGCGATCATCGTAATACAAACTAGATTTCCATTTTTTAGGGACGTCTATGCTAAATCCTTCTTTGAAATCAGAAACTTTTTCAGTTGTTCCCAATGCAGAAACCGATTGACAAGAAAACTCCTTTTTCAATTGGGTTTTTTGCTGACAACTAATCAAAAAAAGTACTGTGATTAGCAGTAATAACGAATATTTCATGCCTGTTTAGTTAGAATGGCAAATTTAATAAAAATGTGTTATGACTCATAGAATAAATATATAAAATCGAAAATAGATTATACATTTGTGATATAGGTAAAGATTAACTTATAAATTCTTAATTTTTAAACACTTAATTTAAATTTTTTTTGTAATTTTAACATGTCTTTTCATTAACCGCATTAAAACCAGATTAATATGAATCATTTTTTGAAAAGTTTACTTTGGTTCCTTGTATTAGCCCTTATTGCTGTAGTAGCACATTACTTTTGGGGTCAAAAATTATGTGGTACTTGTACCGATAGGAGTTGGGGATCGGGTGATAAGCCTACGCTGGCTGCTCAATTTTCTGATTTTGCCATCAAAGATATCAATGGCAAGGACTTGTTTAAATTTCCAAAAGGTTTCGTGATTAATTCACAAAATGGAGAAGTGGAAATTCCGGATGAATTAAAAGGATATAAAGATTCTATTTTCAATTATCTCAATTTAAATCAGGGTCAGGAATTGCTCATTACGGGTAATTATCTGAAAGCTGAAGGTGAAACAAGAGGTTTGGATCGAGCCCAATTTTTGAAAAATGTATTGGCTATGTTTGGAGTAAATCCCGATAAAATTATACCCAAAGCTGTATTGTCTGAATATTCCTACGACCAAAATGGAAAATCTTCGCAAGGAATAGGTATGGTTTTTAGAAATATTTCTAATGAGCAATTGAAAGTCGTAGAAGATAATATTGCCGATAAAACCCTCTTTACCAAATTTGGCACTTCTCAATTCAAACCAGATCTTACTATGCAAGCATATGCTTTGGAATTGATAAACTATTTGGTTAAATATCCCGAAAAAAATATTCAAATAACGGGGCATACTGACAATGTTGGTTCAGAAGAATCCAATCTCAATTTGGGATTAAAAAGAGCGCAGACCGTTCAAAAATATCTCATTTCCCAAGGAATTCCTCAAGATAAAATTCAATCTGAATCAAATGGAGAACTAGAACCAGTAGCTGATAATGCTACAGAAGAAGGCAGAGAACAAAATAGAAGAATTACGATTAAAGTAAAATAGTTTGGTCTAAAGGCACTATTAAAAATAAATAAAATTATCAAACTTAAAATATAAAACAATGAAACTAAGTATATTCGATTTTTTCAACAATTGCTTGTGGTGGCAATTATTATGGATGTTATTATCCTTTTTATTAGGATGGCTTTTAGCCCGACGTTTTTTGAACGGTGATTCGGGTGAATGTTGTGAAGATTTAAAATATTGGAAAAAAAATTACGCAGATTTAGAATCCAAATACAATTCACTTTTGACTTCCAATGCTGCCTTCAAGCCGTTGAATAGCATTCCGGAAAATTTGAATTTGGGAATTAGCCCTGGAAGTAGTATATACGACCGACTGGAATCCAATAATTTGCAAATTATTGAAGGTATTGGGCCCAAAATGCAAGATTTATTACATCAATCTGGCATCAAAACTTGGAAAGATTTGGCAGGAAAAACACCTCATGAATTGAGATTGTTATTAGACAAAACTGATGGAAATCGCTATAAAATTATCGATCCTACAACATGGTCAGATCAAGCACAATTGGCTGTAAATGGCAAATTCCAAGAGTTGATTGCACTTCAAAAGTCATTGGATACCGGAAAAACCGATGCCATCAATGAAACGGATTCCAAATTGGAAAAAATCATGATCAAATTGGGCATTTTTAAAAAATGGAAGCAAGATGATTTGAAAGCTATTGAAGGTATTGGTCCTAAAATAGAATCCTTATTCAACCAAGCCGGAATTAAAACTTGGGATGATTTGGCAGATGCCAAAGTGGAAAAATTGAAAGAAATTTTGCACGCTGCAGGTGATAAATTCAGACTTGCAGATCCCACAACTTGGCCTATTCAAGCCGAATTGGCTGCCGAAGGTCGATGGCATGAATTACAAATATACCAAGACCAACTCAATGGTGGTAGATAAAAATGTATAAAAAAGCTGTCTTAGACAGCTTTTTTTGTTTTTTAACCTGAGTTAGATAGATTTGAAATGATTCCTCCTTTCTTCCGATAGCTATCGGAAGAAAGGAGGAATCTAAAAATCAAGAATTGAAGTCTTTTTTTAAAAAATTAGATTATAACTTTAATAAATATTTCAATCTTTTTTTATTTAATTGCTAATATCCGTTTAAAACTTGATTTTTTATCAAGAAAGATTGGACTTTTAAAATGTATATTAGTATTTTTGCAAAAATCATATTAACATTTTGATTATCATGAACAGATTAATTGTTTTCGGATTATTGATTATCATTTCTTTAGGAAGTTGTAAAGATAGGACCGAAGCTCGTAAAGCTAAAAGTCAAATTACCAACGAAGGAACTTTTACCACTATGCAAGACAAACTAGACGATTATGTGTCGGTTAAGCTGACTACTGATTTAACCAAATTGACTGATAATGAAAAGAAAATTCTCCCACTTTTGATTCGAGCTGCCGATATCATGAACAATCTTTTTTGGGAACAGGCTTATGGAAACAAAGCAGATTTAATGGCATCTATAACGGATGAAGATGTGAAAAAATTCGTTTCCATCAACTATGGACCTTGGGATAGAATGAATGATAATCAATCATTTGTAGAGGGTATTGGCGCCAAACCATTGGGAGCAAATTTCTATCCGGTTGACATGACGAAAGAAGAATTTGAAAAAGCTGATTTAAAGGATAAAAAGAGTCAATATACATTTTTGAGAAGAGATCGCAATGGTAAATTGGTTACCATTCCATACAATCAACATTTTAAAGCTCAATTGGCTGAAGCAGCATCCTTCCTATTGGAAGCAGCTAGATTGACGGATGATTTGAGTTTTAAGAATTATTTGGAACTAAGAGCCAATGCTTTATTAACCGACCAATTTGACGCCAGCGACCGAACTTGGTTGGATATGAAAACCAATCATTTGGATATTGTCATTGGACCTATTGAGAATTATGAAGATGCCTTGTTTAGTTATAAAACAGCTTATGAAGGTTATGTTTTGGTGAAAGACATGGCTTGGAGTGAAAAGTTGGCAAAATACGCTGCATTTTTACCACAATTGCAAAAGGCACTTCCAGTCGATCCAAAGTATAAAACAGAATCACCCGGAACAGATTCTGATTTAAATGCTTATGATATTGTGTATTATGCCGGTGATTGTAATGCAGGTGGTAAAACAATAGCTATTAATTTGCCCAATGATGAAAATATTCAATTGGAAAAAGGAACACGTCGTTTGCAATTAAAAAATGCCATGAAAGCAAAATATGATAAAATCATGGTGCCGATTGCAGATGAACTCATAGATCCTGCGCAACGCAAATACATTACTTTTGATGCCTTTTTTGCCAATACCATGTTTCATGAAGTTGCACATGGATTGGGTATTAAAAATACAGTGAATGGCAAGGGAAAAGTAAGAGATGCCTTGTTGGAACATCATGCTGCATTGGAAGAAGGAAAAGCTGATATATTGGGTATATACATGGTACAACAATTACATAAAAGAGGTGAAATTGAAGGAGATATTAAGGAATACATGACGACTTTTATGGCGGGAATTTTTAGATCTGTACGTTTTGGGGCAAGTAGTGCGCATGGAGCTTCCAATATGATTCGATTTAACTATTTTAAAGAAAAAGGTGCTTTTATCAGAAATACAAATGGTACCTATACCCTAAACTACGAAAAAATGGATATTGCCATCAGTGAATTAACAAATTTGATTTTGACCTTGCAAGGTAATGGTGATTATATGGGGGTAAGTCAATTGGTAAAAGAAAAAGGGATCATTCATTCCGAATTACAATCAGATTTGAATCGTTTGAAAGACGCAAATATTCCGGTTGATGTGATTTTTGAACAAGGTCTTCAAGTTTTAGGGCTATAAATTTTAAGATATGATATTGCATAGAATAGGTTTTGTTTTAATGTTAAGCTCTTTTTTCATGGTGGGTTGTGTCTCTACCAAAACCGTTGTTTCCAAATCTGGAAACCGACAAAATGTGAGTACCCAAAACCAATCTATTCAAAGTCTTCCAACTCATAAAGATCAAGAGGTTTCAAAATCATTTAGTGTCATGGATGCTAAAGAAGTAAAGCTACCTGTAGTAGAAAGCAAAAATGTTCCAATTGTGGAATTGGATTTGACTTTAGCCGATGAAATAGTTAATTTGGCAAAGGAACATATTGGAATCAAATACCGTTCAGGTGGGACATCTGCTACCGGTATGGATTGTTCGGGAATGGTGTATGCCACATTTAAAAAGAAAGATATTATCGTTCCCAGATCTTCAGGTGATTTGGCTCGTCATGGCTATAAGATTACAAAAGGTGAAGCCAAGCCAGGTGATTTAATTTTTTTCAAAACCAATGGTAGAAGTGTTATCAATCACGTAGGCATCGTTACTGAAATTACAGAAAATGATATCAAGTTTGTTCATGCATCAGTTCATAGAGGCGTGATTATTTCTTCACTTTCAGAGGCATATTACACCAAAGCTTTTGTGCAAATCAATCGGGTGATTGATTAGTTTTCTTGTTTTTAATATCATTTAAAATCCATTCCAATTCAGGATCTATTCCCTCAATTCGATCATTTAAAGTAGGAATGATGGTTTTATTGGGTAGAATTCCTCTTCCAAATATTTTTGTTTTTTCTGTTGGCGCAATGAGTTGTAAACCAAATCTTACTTTTACTTTAGAATTAGGTAATTCAAATATTGGCATTGTTCCGGCAACCGTACCATTATAAGTGCCACCAGTTTCTTCACCTACAAAAAATGCTCTTTCGTTTCCTTTCAAATTGGATGATATAATGCTACTTGCAGAAAAACTGCCTCCATTTATAAGTACGTAAACTTTTCCTTCAAAGGATGGCAAACTCTTGTTTTGAATCTTAGAGTATTTGGTGTCAAAATAATAGTTGCCTGAAGTATCTTGAAGCGTTTTAAAATAAAAGGTAGTATAGACAATAGGAGCAACAGGCATTCTCAAGATTTTATTGAACGTATTGCCACCTTGAAAATAGGGGATATGTAACATGCTGGATTTCCTGGTTACCAGCTGTCGATCTATCATGGTAAACGTAGAATCTTTAGTCAAATGGGCATATAATTGCGTACAATCAGATAATCTTCCGCCACCATTATCTCTTAAATCAATGATGAGATAAGGCGTTTTTTTTCGATCCAAAAGAGAAAAACTTTCCTTATAAAATGTTTTAAAGTTTCCTATTGTAAATGATTTTATTTGCATGAGTGCAATTGTACTATCGGCATCCTGAAAAGACAGTTGACGATTGTATCTTTCCTTTTGGGGATCAAATCCGTGTATATTTTTATATTTATTAAGGATTTTAATACTGTCTTTCTGAGCTTTCGTAAGTTTGACTTTCAATTTTTCAACTTCCGAGGATTTTGTGGTTCCTATTTTTTCTCTATTTATAACTTTTTGAAAAATACTGTCATTCCATTTGAATTCAAAAGAAATACTATCTTGAATACCATATTTATAAGAGAAATCGGAGAGGAGAATGTTATCCGAATAATGATCATAAAGGGTTTGATTTAAACCATCGGAACCCATTAAGTTTCTTGAATCTTCAAGCAATTCTTTGACGTTTAAATTGTTGATAGATAAGATTTCAGTTCCTATTTTGAGTTCATTAAAATTGGATTTATTTGTTGTAACAAACAATCTGTTTTCAAAAATTTCATATTCAAATTGAGAAAATGGTCCTTTACCTTTTTTATTTAATGCGATTAATTCTTTTTTAGAAAGTTTAGTAATTCTAGGAGTAGCGTGAATATGACCTTGTCTGATTGAATATAAAACTGGAGACAATTCTCTATAGAATTGATAAGAGTTTAATGGCGTATTAATGCTTTTTTTCAGACTGTCAAATTTGAAGTCTAAATCAACGGAACTGATATACCAATCCAATTTGGGATGTAATCGCACTAATTTTCTGTGAATATAATCAATGTCGGCATGCAAATCATCGACTGCAATAGGATCATATATTTGAGAATTGAATTGCTTTGTACTGATACAACCATTGAGAATTAATGCTAATAAGAATAGGTAAGTAAATTTCTTCATGTAACTATTTTAAGTTTGCAATATAAAAAAATCCCGTGTTGTGCACGGGATTTTTAATAAATTATAAAAAAAATGAATTAACATCCTTCTTTTTTACCTATTGAAGCTTTCACTTTAGCAGGTTCTTTTTCTTCAGAAGCAGCTTTTACTTCACCTTTGCAGGCAGCTTTTTCTTCAGCTGTTTTACAAGCAGCTTTTTCAGTAGTTTTGCAGGCAGCTTTTTCTTCAGCTGTTTTACAAGCAGCTTTTTCTTCGGCTGTTTTACAAGCAGCTTTTTCTTCGGCTGTTTTGCAAGTAGCTTTATCCTCAGCTGTTTTACAAGTAGCTTTAGTTTCTTTATTTAAAGCTTCTTTTTCTTCAACAGATTTGGTTTCTTGTGCTTGAGCGTTTATTGAGAAAAACAAACCTAAAGCTAATACAAATAATAATTTTTTCATGTTAAAAAAAGTTTTTTTAGTTAATCTTGAATTTATATAATGCAAATGTAACAATAGTTACGAAAAAACCTAATATTTACTTATTTTTTTTTATTTATATTTTTAGATTCTTTCGTATTTGCAACAAAAATGTAATTGATCATATACATCATCGGGTGCTTTAAAAGTGTCATTATCATGTCCAACGGCTGCAATTTTACTTTTAATGTCGTTTAAAGTGCATTTTTCAGGATTGAAAATAACGGTCAATATTTTACTTTCAATATCCCAGTTGGCCATTTTAACTCCTTTAACAGAAAGAGCCGCTTTTTGAATTCGAGTTTGACACATGTCACATACGCCATTCACCCAAAACTTTTCTGTAATGTTCTTTGAAACTTCAAGAGTTCCAGTGTTTGTAGTCATTTGAATTTGTAAAAACAAACTTGTTGCGATTATTAATAATTTTGTCATTTTAGTTATTAAGTTATTAAGTTATTGATCCCGATACCATGCCTTTGGCTTGGCAGGTCTACCGGGAGGAATTTGTTATATTGTATCTCAATCCTATATAGATCATGCTTCCATCAATCGGAGCGTAAATCATACTTCCGTCAAAATAGGAACTAAATGGAGAATTATGTGCCAAAATAGGATGATGTTGTGTAGTGTTCAATAAATTCTCTCCACCAATATAGGTTGAAAAATTCTTAGAAAAATTTCTATTGATTTGTGCATTCATTAAAAAATACCCATTTGAAAAAGTTGGTAATTGAAAGTTTGAAGGATTCATCGAAGTGTCTGGAATACGCATTTTCCCCACATGATTGAGAGTAGCATCAAAATGCCATTGCGCATTTTTTTCTGTTAAAGTAGTTTTATAAGCTAAATTTACAAAATACCTTTGTTGTGCCTGCAGTGGTTTTTGAAGATAACCACTCAGATAATCGGTTTTTTGAAATGTATTTTTAAATGCAATTCTCATTTCAAGACCTTTCGCAATTTCTTGGTTTAAACTAACTTGAAAACTATGTGCAACAGACTTTCCATCTAAATTATATATTGAAACCTTTCTGGCATTTTCAAAATCGACTACTACTTGATTCATAAAACGCGTGAAATAATATTCCGTAGTTATACTTCCATTTCGATCTCCCAAACGATAGGTTTGAAGTAAATTGATTCCGGTATTCCAAGCTATTTCTGGTTTCAAACCGTAGGAGCCATCTCCCGAATTTAGTATATCAACGCTTCTATTGGTGATAAATATCTGTGGATTTTCAACCCAAATATTTGCTGTTCGCAAACCTCTTCCTATGGAAGCTCGCAAAGTGGTTTTTTCATAAATCTGATACCTTAAGTGTAATCTTGGGGTTACAAAAAATCCCCATGTATTGAGATGGTCACCTCTTAAACCGGCATTGATACTCAATTTTCCTCCGTTGTCGTAATTGTATTCAAAAAATCCACCTATACTTTGATCTGTGCGTGAA
The DNA here is from genome assembly GCA_011391075.1 of Flavobacteriia bacterium. Lineage (GTDB taxonomy): Bacteria > Bacteroidota > Bacteroidia > Flavobacteriales > Flavobacteriaceae. The sequence goes on from JAABRF010000040.1 coordinate 13,806, forward strand.
TAATCGGTTGTATTCAAATATTCTTTGTAGAGATCACGGGTGAAACTCAATCCTGTTTTAAATTTGTGATTTGTATTAGTCAAAATGGATTGGTAAATGTAATTGAAATACAAGCTGTTTTGCTTGATTTTATAAGTATTCAAACCATAATAGGAATCTTGATTGTGGTAGGAGTAATTGGCCTGAAATCCCATGCTTTTATAAGGTAAATCAGGAAAAACTTTGCCAATCTTGAAATAAGTATCCATTTTTTCAATATCGGTTTCACTGCCCCAATATATTGAGGTAAGTGCATGTTGGTCGGGATTGAAATCCATTTGTCCGGCTTGTCGTTCGTCTTTTAAATATCTTAAAATCAAACTGGTGTGCCAATTGTGATGTGTATCATCATAATTCCATCGGTTCATGACATTGATTTGTTGCCCTATAGGTGTATCTAGAAAACCATCTTCATTGTGGTCATTTTTTATTTGCAAACTATTGCCATGTATAAAAATTCCGGTAGAAAGGTGTTTGCCAATCAAATGACTGTAATCCGCATTGACTTCCATTCTTCCATTTTGAGAAGCGTATAGATTTAAAAATGCTCCGTCTGAGGTTTCAGGTTTTTTAAGTTCAAAATTAACTTGTCCTGATATGCTTTCATAACCATTGAGAACTGATCCGGCTCCTTTGGAAATTTGAATACTTTCAACCCAAGTTCCGGGAATAAATCCGAATCCATACAATTGATTGGCGCCTCTGATTCCCGGAATATTTTCCTGATTGAATTGAAGATAGGGACTACTCAAACCCAACATTTGGATTTGTTTGATTCCCGTTACAGCATCTGTAAAAGTCACATCTATACTGGGATTGGTTTCAAAACTTTCAGATAAATTACAACAAGCTGCTTTAAGCAATTCCCCTTTATTCAACACTTCAGATAGGTTAACTCCGGCGTGACTAACATAGAAATCCTTCTTTTTTTGAACAAGAGTTACTTCATTGAGTGTATTGTTTAAAGTAAGTGTGTGATCAATATTTGTGATTTTAGATATCTGAATAGTATCCGTTTTATATCCCAAATGACTGATGATTAATGCATTATGATCGCTTGAATATTTTATTTCAAACGCGCCATTGACATCTGTTTGTGTATATATTTTGGTATCCATCCATCGGACGTCTACCCATTGAATAGGAACTTTTTCATTCCCTTCCAAAACACTTATTTTCCCTTGAAGCGTAGTTTGACCCCATAGAAAATAAGGGAATACTAGCATTCCCCAAATTAAAAATTTAGACATATAAAATTTGTTAAATTGATTAAAAACTTTTTAGTTTAGTTTGATAATCAATCCGAATCAAATTCTAAAAACTCGGTATAAAATGGAAAATGAAAAAGTGAGATTAGGAGGTGAATACTGGTTTGGAATCAATTCCGATTTCAAACAGCTCCAGTATTGAAGTATGGGTTCAATTCCTAAGTTTAATAGATAAAAACCAGAAATTAAATTTGTTTTCTGAGGAATTAAAGGCTCTGTCTTTGTAAATTGAATGTAAGTCTGGGAATTGAAACAACAATCCGAATCACAATGGGATAATTGATCACAATCTAATTCAATTTCTGAATAATAGTCATTTGAACTACAACAAGAATGACTTTCGGATGGAATTTCAGCAGTTTGTGGGTCAGAAATTGAGCAACAAGAGTTGTGAGATTGGAGTTCAAGATCATCAGTATTGCTTTGGCAAATGTGATTTTCTAGCGAGAATGAAACACCCGAAAATAAAATCAAAATCGATACAACGATTGCAAGAGAGATTTGTATGATTGATTTTAATTTAGACATTTTGGCAAGTTTGATTTGCTTTTAATGCCACAAATGTAACATTTATTACCAATTACCAATCCTAAGAATTTATTAAATTAAATTTTGGATTTTGAAATTTTATTTTGATAATGAAAAGCCGGAAGCAATAAAAACAAAAACAAAGGTTGGATTAAAAACCGACGTACATAAAAAATCCCCAAATTCTGATTTTGAATTTGGTTATTTAAAAGGATTACTAAAACAAACAAAAGCGTTAATAAAGTGATTGTGTAAAACTTAACACTGAATACGATATATCCTTTGTTTTGGAAAGCGATCCAAATCACGCCAAGCGAAATAAGGGTATTAATGCTATACCTCAATATGATGTGTAGGCACAACTTGAAAGTGTTCATTTCCGGTAAGTCAACATGCAAATAATCTTGCTCAAAATACAATCTCAAAGGATCATAAAACAAGTGTTCGACAATTCTTACACCGACCAGTAAACTGAGTAGTAAAAAGATCAATATGAGTTTGAAAGCTCTTGATGTGAATAGGGTATTTTGCATCATTTTAATTTATTACTTTCCAATCTTTTAACCCATACCATCCACAATAAAAAGGTAAATCCATAAATGATTCCGGGGAAAATAATTTTGTGTAAAAAATCAGTATGTTGCGGATAGCGATACGTAGCATAAGTCAATACGAAAATTCTGAGGAGATTGATCAAATATATTGAAATACTTCCAATGACTCCAAATATCAAAGTTTCTTTCCATTTCCCTGAAAAAGCAATGATAAACGCCCAAAATAAGATTAAAACACTCATAGCATTACAACCTTCAACAACACGTGCTACATATTGACCATTCAATATGATTTTCATGGATGCTTCATCGAGGTTTGGTTCTGTCTGAATAGAATACCCTAAAAAACGACCCAAATCAATGGTTTGATAAGCAACTTGTTTGGTGATATAATCAGCTTGGTTTGGGGAAATTTGTTTGTTATGAGATAAATACCATTGGTATAAACCACCGAAAATGAGATAGGTTGCAAAGAATTTAACCAAAAATAAAATAACAGCCTTGTTTTTCATATTTTGAATAATTTTCATTACAAAAGTAGGGATTTTTTGGTTTAAAGTTTTTAATAATTGATGTTTGAATAACTGCAATAAAATTTTTCATTACAATGTCATGTGTTTTAAAATTTTGAATGCATTTGAAAGTGAAATTAAAACATAAAAAAAAAGCATCCACCCCTAAAGGTGAGAAGCTTTTCATTGGTAATTAAACCTGAATACTTCGATTAAAAAGTATTCTTTCGACACGAGGCAAATGTACGAAATAATCAGATGAAACCAAATGTTATAAAAAAAATCTTAAAACCTCATAAAAATTTGAAATCAATCAACATTATTTGTAATTTGGCTTTTTCAAATCAATAAGTCAGTCTAAAACTAATTTAATACTCTTGTATCATGCCTAAATTTTTTAAATTTACTTTCCTGCTTATAGGAATTTTATCTTTCCAAAATGTTCAAGCACAATACTTCGGTCAAAACAAAGTCAAATATAAGAAGTTTAATTTTAAAGTAGTGGAATCTCAAAATTTTGAAACGTACCACTATTTGGAAAATGATTCACTTATCATCGGCTTTATGAAGGATGCTGAAAAATGGAAAAAGCGTCATAGTTATATTTTCAAAGATTCATTTGATTACAGAATACCGGTTATTTTATACAGTAATCACGCCGATTTCCAACAAACATCTGTGGTTAGTGGTTTAATCGGAACTAGTACAGGTGGTGTTACCGAAGGCTTGAAAAACAGGGTTACCATGCCATTGACACCATCATTTGCACAAACCGATCACGTGTTGGGTCACGAATTGGTGCATGCGCATCAGTACAATATGATTAAATCCAATGATTCTCTTTCTTTTAACAATCTGGCTAATGTTCCGTTGTGGATGACCGAAGGTTTGGCAGAATACCTCTCGATTGGCAACACCGATGAACATACAGCCATGTGGATGCGTGATGCCGTGGCTCATGATTATTTTCCTACAATCAAGGATTTGTATGAAGCGCGCTATTTTCCGTATCGTTTTGGACATGCATTTTGGGCTTTTACTTCCGGAACATTTGGAGATGATGAAATTGAAAGTATTTATTACGAAACAGCTCGTTTAGGGCTCAAAGATGCTTTTATCCTTAAATTTGGTATGCCGATTGATTCTTTTTCTGTCAAATGGAAAACAACTACCGAAAATTTCTACAAACCCTTGATCAAAGATAGGAAGTTGGAAGGTTTGGGTACCAAACTCATAGATGAAAAGAATGGTGGCAGACTCAATATTTCGCCAGCTGTTAGTCCCGATGGACAATACTTTATTTTCTTTTCCGAAAAAAATCTATTTTCAATTGATTTATTTTTAGGAGATGCCAAAACCGGTAAAATCATTCGGAAACTTTCAACCAAAACCAAAGATTCACATACCGACGATATTGACGGATTTGAATCGGCGGGAGCTTGGTCTTCTGATAGTAAACGATATGCCTTTATTTCGTATAGTCAAGGTAGAAAGAAAATAGCCATTGCCGATGTATTGGACAATGAAGTCGTCGATGAATTTTTTGTAAAAGACGTACCATCTTTTGATAATTTGGATTGGTCTCCCGATGGAAATTTAATTCTCATGACCGGTTTGGTCAATGGACAAAGTGATTTGTACACCATTGATTTGAAATCCAAAAAAGTAGAACAAATCACCAAAGATTATTTTGCCCAAATTCAAGCCCGTTGGTCTCCTGATGGTAGTAAGATTGTTTTTGTATCCGATAATTTCAAAGCTGATTCCAATCATCCGAGTAAACATATGTCCATTTTAGTAATGGATGTAAAAACCAAACAAGTTGAAAAATTACCCTTGTTTGCTGATTCCAACAATTTGAATCCGGTGTTTGCTCCCGATGCCAAAAGTATTTATTTCCTTTCAGATCGAAATGGTTTTAGAGATATCTATCAATTTGATATTGAAACCGAAAAAATATGGGAATTGACCCGTTTTGTTACAGGTGTAAGCGGAATTACGCATCATGCGCCGGCTCTATCTGTATCCAATGAAAATGATATTTTATACAGTTTGTACAGCAATTCCAATTATAATATTTACCGAGTCAATCGCAGTGAACTTGTCGATGTCAATGAGGTTTCTTTATTGGATGTAGATCATGCGCCTGCCAAATTGCCTTCGATGAATTTGAATAAGAGTTTTGTAGACATGCATTTAGAAAATGAAAATATCGTAAAAGAAGCCACTAAAATGACTCAGGAACCATACAAACCCAAATTCAAGTTGGATTATATAAGTAGTGGTGGTTTGGGTGTTTCTTCGGGTAGATATGGTACCGGAATGTCGGGTGGTATCAATATGTTATTTGGAGACATGCTCAATGACAATCAATTGTATGTAGGTGTGGTTCTCAATGGCGAACTTCAGGATTTTGGTGGGCAAGTAGCTTATCTCAATAGTAAATCCCGCTATGGATGGGGTGGAGGCATGAGTCATATTCCTTATAGATACTTTAATTACGGATTGGCCTATGAAACAATAAACTATAATGGTTCTCCAATGAATAGTTTGGTTGAAACCTATTATATATATCGTATGTTTCAAGAACAAGCCAGCTTTTTTACCTATTATCCATTTTCCAAGGTAACGCGGTTGGAAGCTTCAACTTCATCCAGTTATTATCATTTCAGATTGGATAAGTATAAATACTTTTACGATGAAACCGGTTATTATTACTTGGGCTTTGATGATGAAAGAAATTTAGATGCCGGTGATCCTTTCTTTATTCAAGATGTCAATTTGGCATATGTAGGCGATGATTCTAGTTTTGGAATGGCGGCTCCTATGAAAGGTTATAGATATAGATTGGAAGCTCAGCAATCTATAGGCGACATCAATATGACTGCATTATTGGCCGATGTGAGAAAATATTTTTATGCGAAACCGGTAGGATTTGCCTTAAGAGGTTTGTCCTATAATCGAATAGGAAGTGGAGCCAAAAGTGAGATATTACCTCCTTTGTATTTGGGATATGAAACAATTGTTAGAGGTTATACTTATGATGCTTTTGAAAAAGCTTCTTCGGCAGATGAAGATGCATTAAATCCAAATGATTTATTGGGAAGTAAAATGTTGGTAAGTAGTTTTGAGGTGAGATTTCCTTTTACTGGACCCGAACGTTTGGCGGCTATCAAATCGGGAATTATATTCTCTGATTTAAATTTGTTTTTTGATGCCGGTGTAGCTTGGGGTTATTATTATGATTATGATATCAATTACAATCGGATTTTAATGAATAGAGATTTCAGCAATTCTAAAATCATTACAAGTGCGGGTATTTCTGCTAGAATCAACCTATTCGGACAGTTGATTATCGAACCCTATTATGCTTTTCCATTGCAATTGGAAGGTAATAGTAAAGGCGTATTCGGGTTGAATTTCACACCAGGTTGGTAATCATCTTCTTATAAAATGTTTGAATCGGGAAGTGCGTTTTGCATTTTCCGATTTTGTTTTATATGGAATTTGTGTACAAGGCTTTAGCATTGTATATTTGCGGCTTTGGAAATTAGTTGTTAGTAAGAAGTTAGCAGTAAGCAGATGGTAATAGTAGCAGAATTTTAAGAGTATATCGCATTATAAAATCAGCATATAAAATATAAACAAGTGACAGAACAGGAAATCATCAGACGTCAATCGTTACAAGAATTGAGAAATTTGGGAATTGACCCTTATCCGGCAGCTGCCTATCCCACAGATGCTACCGTATTGAATATCATCAACCAATTTGATGCTTATGAAGGCAAACAGGTTTGTATTGCCGGTAGAATCATGAGTCGTCGAATCATGGGAAATGCTTCTTTTGCAGAGTTGAAAGATGCTTCGGGAAGAATGCAAATCTATATCAATCGCGATGTAGTGTGTCCCGGTGAAGATAAAACCATGTACAATACAGTATTCAAAAAACTATTGGACATCGGCGATATCATCGGAGTAAAGGGCGAAGTTCACAAAACCAAAATGGGTGAAATCTCTGTTTTCATTCATGAGTTTACGGTTTTGACCAAATCATTACGTCCACTACCTGTTGTCAAAGTGGATGCTGATGGCAAAGTACACGATGCTTTCAGTGACGCCGAACAAAGATACCGTCAACGTTACGTGGATTTGATTGTCAATGATGAGGTCAAAGAAACGTTTATCAAACGCACCAAGATTACGACTGCTATGCGTAATTTCTTCAACAATCGTGGGTATTTGGAAGTGGAAACGCCTATCTTACAACCGATTCCCGGTGGAGCTGCAGCGCGTCCTTTTTTGACGCATCACAATGCATTGGATATGCCTTTGTATTTGAGAATTGCCAATGAATTGTATTTGAAAAGACTGATTGTAGGCGGATTTGATGCTGTTTATGAATTTGCCAAAGACTTCCGCAACGAAGGCATGGACAGAACACACAATCCGGAGTTTACCGTGATGGAACTCTATGTGGCTTACAAAGATTATCACTGGATGATGCAGATGACCGAAGAATTACTAGAAACCGTTGCGGTTGAATCCAATGGCACTACCGAAGTCACGATAGGTGAAAATCAAGTGAGTTTCAAAGCACCTTATCCACGCGTACCTATCTTGGAAGCGATTAAAATTCACACCGGAACCGATGTTGCCGGTATGAATGAAGTCCAATTGAAGGAAGTTTGCCGCCAACAAGATGTTCCCTTTGAGGAATCCTATGGCGTGGGCAAACTCATCGATGCTTTGTTTGGAGAAAAATGCGAACACCATTACATACAACCTACTTTTATCACGGATTATCCCAAAGAAATGAGTCCGTTGACCAAAGAACACCGTACCAATAAAGCCCTGACAGAACGTTTTGAATTGATGGTCAATGGTAAAGAATTGGCCAATGCCTATTCTGAGCTCAATGATCCTATCGATCAACGCGAACGATTTGAAGACCAATTGTTGTTGTCGGAAAAGGGAGATGACGAAGCCATGTTTATAGATCAAGATTTCTTACGCGCTTTGGAATACGGGATGCCACCTACTTCGGGTAT
>JAABRF010000041.1 GCA_011391075.1 Flavobacteriia bacterium
TAGTAACCGGTAAAGTTACAAATGCCACTACCGGAGAGCCTATTCCGGGTGTCAGTTTGAAAATTGTAGGAAAAGAATTGGGTACTACTACCGATTTTGATGGAAATTACACATTAAAAGTAAATGAAGCAGCTCCTTTTAGCTTGGAAGCTACTAGTGTAGGATTTAAAAATGCTGTTTCTAGAGTAAGTTCAGCTAATCAAAACTTGAATTTTTCTCTTGAGGAAGAACATGAAACTTTGGATGAAGTTATTGTATCAGCATCCCGTACACCTGAAAGAATCAGGGAATCTCCCGTAACCATTGAAAGAATCGATGCTAAGTTTGTGAAAAACACAGCTTCAGCCGACTTTTATGACGGTTTGGAAAATTTAAAAGGAGTGGATATCAACACCAATTCCATGACTTTTAAATCAATCAACACCCGTGGATTTGCTACTTTTTCCAATGCTCGTTTTATGCAATTGGTAGATGGTATGGATAATACTTCTCCTGCTTTGAACTTTGCTTTAGGAAATTTATTAGGAATGAATGAATTGGATGTCAATTCGATTGAAATCCTTCCAGGAGCTTCATCAGCACTTTACGGTGCTAATGCATTCAACGGTATCTTGTTTATGACCAGCAAAAGTCCATTTGAAAAACAAGGTGTAAGCACTTATTTCAAAACAGGAATGACCATGCAAGAAGTAACCGGAGACAATCAGTTTTATGATACCGGTATCCGTATGGCTTATAAATTCAGCGATAAATTTGCCGGTAAAGCCAATTTCTCTTTCTTAAAAGGAACTGATTGGGGTACAGCCGATAGAAATCAATACCAAGACAACATCATTGGAGAACCACAAACCATTACACCTTGGGAAAGCAGAACTTATGCTCACGATGGGTTGAATATTTATGGTGACGAGGTGGCAACTACTTTGAACTTACAAGCTATAGGAAATTCATTGAGTTTCCCTTCTGTTTATACAACTTCTATGGGAACACATAAAATTGGTAGAACCGGTTATATGGAAAGTGATTTGACTGACTATGAAGCCAAAAGTATCAAAGCAGATTTTGCTTTACATTACAAGCCTTGGGCCAATGACAAAGAAATCATTTTCAATTTCAGAACCGGAAGAGGAAATACCATTTATCAAGGAGGAAACCGTTATTCCATCAGAGATTTTACTTTGAACCAAATGAAATTGGAATTCAAAGGAAAAGACTTCTTTGTACGCGGTTATAGAACAACTGAAGATGCCGGAGATTCATATGACATGCGTTTTGCCGGAATCAATATGAATAAAGTAAATGCTGCTCAATGGTTTGGTGCATATGTTCAAGGATTTATGGGAGCTACGCAACAAGCCCTTATGGGTGGAATGACTCCTACGCAATACAGTGCTTCACAAACTCAATTCCACGATGCAGCTAGAGCTTATGCAGATGCAGCCCTTACTCCACAACCTGGAACAGCTGCTTTTAACACTTTGTTTAATTCAGTTATTTCAAATCCTGATTTACAAACCGGAGCTAAATTTGTGGACCATTCCAGCATGAGTCATGTGGATGCCAATTACAATTTGCATGAATTGCTCAATGAATGGGCTGACTTTCAAGTTGGAGGTTCATACCGCGTATATTCCTTGAATTCTGATGGCACCATCTTTACTGATTACGATGGCAACATCAATTACAATGAATACGGTGCTTATGCCCAATTGTCTAAAAAATTCTCTGATGATCGTTTGAAATTCACAGGTTCTGTTCGTTATGACAAAGCTCAAAATTTTGACGGTTCATTCTCTCCACGTGTTGCAATAGTATATGCAGCCGGAGAAGATAAAAACCACATATTCCGTGCTTCTTATCAAACAGGCTTTAGAAACCCAACCACACAAGATCAATACATTGGTTTGGATTTAGGACAAGCAATCTTAGTAGGTTCAGCTCCCGACAACTTGGACAGATTTACTTCAAAACCATTAGCTATCAGTGCTGGTGGACAAGCCATAGGCGTTCCTGCAACTGTTACATTAACCGGAAATACTGCCTATGAAAATGCATTTACATATGCATCTATCTTAGCATTTACAAGTTCTGGAAACCCAGCCGACTTGGTAAAATCAACTGCTGAATATGTTAGACCTGAAGGAATCAGTGCTTATGAATTAGGTTACCGAGGTAAAATAGGTGAATTCAATATTGACTTGAGTGGTTATTACAACATGTATGATGGTTTCATAGCAACTAAAACGGTAATTGCTCCTAAATATGGATTTGTAGATACTGTATTTGATCCAGCATCAAACCCAGGAGATTTAGTTCAAGTTGCTCCAAGTGTTTATTATCCAAAAGCAATTATTGCCTTGGCTAATGGAGATTACCAACCATTCCAAATCTATACCAACTCATTGGCTGACATCAGCTCTTATGGAGGAAGTATTGGTGTATCTACCAAAGTAGGTAAATTTGACATAGGAGCCAATTATACTTATGCCAAATTTGATTTTGATCAAACCACAGATCCTGATTATGATGCAGGATTCAACACTCCTGAACACAAAGCAAAATTGAGTGTAGGTTCTGAAGATTTATTCAAAAACTTTGGATTTGGAGTTAATTATCGTTATCAAACTGAGTTCTTATGGCAATCCAACTTTGTGGATGCCATGGTGCCAGCTCGTTCTTTGTTTGATGCACAAATAAACTACAAAGTAGATTCTTTGAAATCTGTGTTTAAAGCAGGTGGATCCAATATTGGAGGTAAAGAATATGTAGTAGCTCCAGGAACCGGAATGATTGGTTCTCAATACTATATTTCTTGGACTGTTAATCCTTAATTCACTACAATAGTTTAGTTATTAAAAGCTAACGATGAATAAAACCCCGAATTTGAAAATTTCAAATTCGGGGTTTTTTGTTTTTCCTACTCGATGTGAAAAAAATTTAACTACATCATTTTTAAATTAGTAATTTATTATGTAAGTTTGCAACTTTAAAAATAAGGTGATTTTTACTCAATGCAGCTTCATTAAGCAGTTGAATATGAGAAAAGAAATCAAAATCATAATTCTAAAATCTAAAATCAGATTATGTCTCAAGTTACCGGCAAAATAGCTCAAATTATCGGACCTGTTATCGACGTTACTTTTGAAAGTGGCGTTATACTTCCCAAAATCTTTGATTCGTTGGAAATTACCCGCGATAATGGAGCCCTTTTGGTATTGGAAGTTCAACAACACACCGGAGAAAATATGGTGCGTTGTATCGCTATGGATTCTACAGACGGTTTGAGTCGCGGTAGAGAAGTTGTAGCCACCGGAGCTCCTATCCAAATGCCTATAGGTAAGGATGTATTTGGTCGTCTTTTCAATGTAAACGGAGATCCTATCGATGGATTGAAACCATTGGCCAAAAAAGGAGAAAACGGTTTGCCTATTCACAGACCTGCGCCAAGATTTGAAGATTTATCTACTTCTACTGAAGTATTATTTACCGGAATTAAAGTTATCGATTTGATTGAGCCTTATGCCAAAGGAGGAAAAATTGGATTATTTGGTGGTGCCGGAGTAGGAAAAACAGTATTGATTCAAGAATTGATCAACAATATTGCCAAAGGACACGGAGGTTTATCTGTGTTTGCCGGTGTTGGTGAAAGAACCCGTGAAGGAAATGACTTGATGCGTGAAATGCTCGAATCAGGTATTATAAAATATGGAGAAGAATTCAACCATTCTATGGAAAAAGGAGGTTGGGATTTATCCAAAGTTGATATGAATTTATTGAAAGAATCCAAACTTTCTTTCGTATTTGGTCAAATGAATGAGCCACCTGGAGCACGTGCTCGTGTAGCTTTATCAGGATTGACCATTGCTGAATATTTCCGTGATGGTGCCGGAGACGGACAAGGTAAAGACGTATTGTTCTTTATTGACAACATCTTCCGTTTTACACAAGCAGGTTCTGAGGTATCAGCTCTTTTGGGTCGTATGCCTTCTGCCGTAGGTTACCAACCTACCCTATCTTCTGAGATGGGTGCGATGCAAGAACGTATTACTTCTACCAAAACAGGTTCTATTACCTCTGTACAAGCGGTATATGTGCCAGCGGATGACTTGACTGACCCTGCACCTGCTACAACTTTTGCCCACTTGGATGCTACTACAGTATTGTCTCGTAAAATCGCTGAGTTGGGTATTTATCCTGCTGTGGATCCATTGGATTCTACTTCTCGTATTTTGACTCCACAAGTTTTGGGTAAAGAACATTACGAAACAGCACAAAGAGTAAAAGAGTTATTACAACGTTACAAAGAATTACAAGATATCATTGCCATCTTGGGAATGGAAGAATTGAGTGAAGACGACAAATTGGTCGTACACAGAGCGAGACGTGTACAACGTTTCTTATCTCAACCTTTCCACGTAGCCGAACAATTTACAGGTATTCCCGGTGTATTGGTTGACATCAAAGACACCATCAAAGGTTTCAACATGATTATGGATGGCGAATTGGATAAATATCCTGAAGCTGCTTTCAACTTGAGAGGTAGAATTGAGGATGCTATTGAGGCTGGAGAGAAAATGTTGGCGGAAGCTTAGGAAATTAGTGCTTCGACAAGCTCAGCAACCTAAATAGAAATTAGAAATTAGAAATTAGAAATAATGATTTTAGAAATTGTTACACCCGAGGCAGTCATTTTTCATTCTGAAGTGAGTTCGGTTGCCGTTCCCGGAATCAATGGTTCTTTCCAAATGTTGAAAGACCACGCACCTATTGTATCTTTATTGGATAAAGGTACCATAAGAATTAAAGGAACCCAAGTGGAACTCGTGAAAGAGTATACTGAGAAATTTGCCAAAGTAAAAGATGAATATATCTTGGAAATTGAAGGTGGAACAGTAGAAATGAACAACAATAAGATTATTGTTTTAGCCGATTAAATCAAACAATTCTTACAATATTAGCCGTCTTTTTTGACGGCTTTTTTATGCCCATAAAAAAAGCCACTCTTCCTGTGAAGAATGGCTTTGGCTTCAGTAACATTAACATTAAAACCTAAGGCTTTTATTTATATCCCCTGGAGGATTTATTTTAAAACTTATTTGATACCGAGTTTGGTTTTCAATTCTTTGGATAAGGCATCTTTGTGCACTTGAATCATGATGGTTTTGTAACGCACATAGGGAAAAGAAGCATAAAAATAACCACTTTTTTCATTGTAATCGGTACCCCAAGAATTCTTGATGATGAAATATTTTGTTCCTTTTTGGTCGGTAATCAAACCTGTAGCGTGCATGCCGTGATCATCGGTTGTGGTTTGCTCGTCAAATGCAGCTTGACGTTGCGCAGGAGTTACCCATTTTTCTGCAACAGGCATCATAAAAGCATTGCTTATTTTTTCACTTCCTGCCGTATTGAAAAACATATCGTTTTTACCCTTAACCTGTATGGTAGATTCGTCTTCAGGTAAAATAGCTAAGGCATCTCTTGCTGAAAATCCTTTTTCGGAAACATCGGCTGCCCAAGCAAAAGTAAAGCCATTTTGAATGGTTTGCTCCATTACACTCATCAATTCGTCTAAAGGTAAATTATAGCTCGTTTGCATTGCCCAATTGTCGGGAACTTCTACTACAAAACTGCTGTAATTTGGATGATGTGTAAAAGAAGTCAAACTGACGTAATCATCGGGATTGAGTTTGAGTTTTTGAGCATAAGTAAAAGGAGTGTATGAAGCGCCATCAACGGTAAAAGTAAATTTGGACAAATCATCGGGAAGATCTCCTAGATAAGCATCAACTATTTCAGTAGCTGCTTTTTCCCAATTGGGAGTCAACTTACCTTCTTGTGGTTTGTTTTTAATTCCATCAATGAAGCCTTTCAAACCGGCTACCATTTCGTCGTGATTGTGGAATGTATATCCATAATTGAGTCCTTGGTAAACAGATTCGGGAACTATTCCGTAATTTCGAATTACATCAAATAAGTCGTGAAACTCGCCTCCTTGATCCAAATTAGCTTTGCCATTCATGCGTAAATAATTCTCGGCTTTGGTAACATAAGCATTACGCACCACATACATTTCAGATAAGTCTACTGGTTTACCACCTAGTCTAATGATTTCAGATTCTATAAAAGACATGGAAGAAAAACTCCAACAAGTTCCGGTCTGACTTTGATTTTCAACCGGAGTAGCATCCAAATTTTTGATGGATTTAAAGAGATATTGACTTCCTTGTTTGTTGGTGAAAGTATCTTGAGCCAGCATGGAAATGGTCGTAACCAATAAAATCACAATCCATTTAACTATTTGTAACATGTGCTGATTATTTTTAATTGATTGAGATGCTAAAGGTAAACTTTCAAAACTTAATAAAAACTTTATAAAATGTTAAAAATTTCAATCTGTCTAAAAAAACAAATTTAAAATCATTTTATAATCATTTTTAACCTCAATTAATTTCTTGATTGTACTACCCCATAAGTTTCCAAAGCCCGTTTCCGAGCCAGAACATGATCTACCATGGGTAAGGGATAAGTTGGTGTGCGTAAATCGGGTACCCACTTTTTGATGTATATCAGTTCTTTGTCAAACTTTTTGAGTTGTTCGGATGGATTAAACACTCTAAAATAAGGTGCAGCATCACAACCTGTACCGGCAGCCCATTGCCAATTGCCATTGTTGGCGGACAAATCATAATCCAGTAATTTTTCGGCAAAATAGGCTTCGCCCCATCGCCAATCAATCAACAAATGCTTGGCGAGAAAAGATGCCACTACCATTCGCACTCTGTTGTGCATGTATCCGGTTTGATTCAATTGACGCATGCCTGCATCTACCATAGGATAACCGGTTTGGCCTTCACACCATTTTTTAAATTCGGTTTCATTGTTGCGCCATGAGACTAGATTGAATTTGGAATAGAAATTTTGGTTGACCACTTTTGGAAAATGATAGAGAATTTGCATAAAAAACTCTCGCCAGATGAGTTCGCTCCAAAAAACCTCTGATTGGTCTTTTACATTTGCCACCAATTGTCGAATTCCCACGGTTCCAAAACGCAAATGCACACTCAAATAACTGGTTTGATCCAAAGCAGGAAAATCTCTGACTTCTTTGTATTGAGAAACCCATTCCAAAGTAAAGGGTTTCACCTGAATTGGGGAAGTTTCAAAACCAATATCGGCAAGGGTTAAAAAAGGAATTGTCCCTTTTAAAAACTTGTTCATATCGGCATTGGGAAAGGGATTTTGAGGGTTTGACAGAAAATGAGCCATCCATTTTCGTTTGTAAGGTGTAAAAATAGTATAGGGTTTTCCGTCGTCTTTGAGTACTTCGTTTTTTTCGAAAATTACTTGGTCTTTAAAAGTGTTAAAAGGAATTTTTTGCGTTGCCAATAAATTGGCTACATCAGCATCTCGTTGGCGTGCGTAAGGTTCGTAATCTCTGTTGGTATAAACGGCTGCAATTTCATAAAGATGCATAAGTTGCACCCAAATCTCTTCCGGTTTTCCTTTCATACAAAGCAAAGAGCTTCCCGCGTTTTGCAACTCGGCATGAAGAATCGATAATTGCTGGTGTATAAACTGAACTCGAGCATCATTTCGAGGTAATTCTTTCAGAATGTTGTCATCAAAAATAAACAAAGGTAAAACCGGATGTTCAGATTGTAGGGCATTAAAAAGTCCTATGTTATCTTCAAAACGCAAATCTCTTCGAAACCAAAAAATAACTATAGGTTTTTTATTATCCATATTATTTAATTATTTTTGAATAAATTTTAAAAGTTATATGAAAACCATCTTATGACACGACAATGTCCCGATAAACCTGAAAAAAGTATGCATGGTATTGAGGTGGTGATTTCCTTAAGTCAAATGAAAAACAAATAACAATGTCTTTTTATGAAAAAAATAATTTTCCATTCAAGCTTTACATTTCACCAAAAATTAATTTTGGTTATATTATTCATCATTTTGTTATTCAAAACTTTGGATATTTACACGGCTATACTGATTGGATTTTTGGATAAACCTCTGATTTCAGGAGCGCAGTATATTTATTTATTGAGTTTTCCTCTCACCTTATTTGTACTTGGTCTTCTATTATCTAAAAAAGGAATACTCATAAATAATGGTAATTTGTATACGGCACGCTTTTTATGGGGTCAAAAAATTACCCAAAAAAAAATATCATTAGAAAATATAACCGATGTGAGTATTTTAAAGTTTAATGGTCATCAAAAGTTTGCATTCTTTAGCAAAGGTAATCCGGATTTGGATTATGAAATTTTTCTAAACGAAATTTATCTTTTGAATGAAAAACACACTAGTAAAACATTTTTAATATCTTCCGAAAATTTGATATTAGTTGAACAAGCAGTTGCATTGATACAAAAAGAATTAAAATTAGATATCAACAAATACAGTCCCGATTTTTCTTAATTTGATTTAAAAATCCACCATCAAACCAATACTCGGCAACAGATTGCCACTTTCATTTTTAATCAATTTGTACTGATAATAATTGGAATTGGTTTCCGAAGTCAAGGGAAGACCATTGCTGTCGTATATTACATTGAAGTAATCAGGATTTTTGATTTTGGATACATAGGCATTTTGAATATCCAAATACAGATTCAAAGCCCATTTGTTAAAATACCATTTTTTATCTATTCTGATGTCCAAGGCATGTGTCAGAGGCAAGCGTTCGCTATTGAGTTGTGTGTAATCCAAAACGCCTTGTTGGTTGACATCCCAAACTGTTTTTAAAGCTGAATTTTGCAAATCAAATGGCGTATAAGGCAAACCGCCTAATAATCTGAATTTCATACCCAGTTCCCAATCTCTATTAAATTTATATCCTCCAATCACATTGAGTATATGTCGGCTATCCCAAGCCGAAGCCACATATTCACCTTCCGAATCTTGGAATTCGCTTCGTACATAGGTGTAAGAAAAACCTCCAAAAATACTATTGGTTAATTTTTGCGTTCCCGACAATTCAACTCCATAACTTCTTCCATTGGAATCTGAATTAACCGGTGTATTACCTATCACACCATAATCACTTCCCAAATTGGCTAAAGAAATACCATTATTCAGATCGAAGGGATAATTTTTATAAACTTTATAAAATGACTCCAATTTCAACTGAAAATACTGTTTGGGTGTATATTGATAACCGGCCACGTAATGCATGGCATTGAGATATTGTACGCCATTTTCTTTATTGACCAAAGTGCCATCATTGTCTCTATATCCCAAAATGGTATAGGCTGGCAATTGATAATACTTACCGGCACTAACTACCAGTTTGCTTTTATCGGATAAATTGTATGCCAGGGCAATTCTCGGTGAAATTTGACGGAATGGATTTCCCATTTCGGTTGAATAATCCGTAAAATCGGTGCGTAAACTCAAAGAAATATCCCATTTATTATCCCAAAAACTCGTATTGGTTTGGGCAAATAAAGCGTATTTCTGAAAAGTCAATTTCGAATCAAAATTGAGTGTTTGGGTGGTGCTTCCTACACTAATTTTTTGAAAAGTTTCATTGGTGTATTTTACGCTTTCAATACCCAAACCTACATACCATTTCCATCTACCATCATTGCGGGTGTGTTGAAATCGGAACTTGTTTTCAATTTCTTGAGAATGATAATCCTGCAACAAATTGGCAGGTGTTTCTACATTGTACAAGTATTTTTCATTGGCATTATCCAGCATATTGCGGCTTAAAACAAATTCGTGAAAACCTTTTTCTGTAAAATGTTTCCAATTTGCTCCAACTACATAATTCCATTGCTTGAAACTTGGCAAACGGTTGAGAATAAAATTATTTCTTTCCAATATTTCAGTATCGGTAACGCCATCGTTGACGTTTTTATTGAGTTTGGAGTCATCATACGCTCCCAAACCCAACAAAGTTAGTTGGTTTTTATCATTCAATTTGAAGCGATGTGAATACTGAACATCATTGTAAACAGGCAAAAAAGGTAATTTCAACGCTTCAAACAAAAACTGTAAATAGGAACGACGAACCGATAAAAGCATACCCGAGTTGGCTCCGGTAGGTGTATCCAATGTCAAACCAAAGTCGGATGAACCAATGGTGACATTGCCTGTAAATGCTTTGGCATTGGGCATTTTGGAGGTTATATCCATAACCGAACTCAGTGCATTACCGCGATTTGCCGGAAAAGAACCGGTATAAAAATCTACATTTTGTATAAAATTGACATTGACCATTCCCACCGGTCCACCACTTGACCCTTGGGTTGCAAAGTGATTGAGGTTGGGAATTTCGATGCCATCGAGATAAAATTTGTTCTCTCCCGGTGATCCGCCACGAACAATTAAATCATTTCGGAAAGCATTGGTAGTAGCTACTCCAGGCAAATTGCGCACGACAAAAGAAATATCTCGATTGGCTCCAGGACTGCGCATGATTTCGGTAATGCCTATTTTGGCCACACTCACCGGACTTTCGGCTTTGGTTCTGAAAGCATTGGTTTTGACAATCACTTCGTCCAATTGAGCCGTGTTTTCGGAAAGGAAAACTTCGAGATTTTGAGTTCGGATGTTGTTGATACTCACTTCAGGAATACGTTCTTCATTGTAACCCAAGAGCGTTACCAAAAGGTTGTAAACACCTGGTTTGATTTTTTCTATGCTGAAAAAACCATTTTCATCGGTAGTTGTATAGTAATTGGTGTTTTCCAATACTACATCTGCAAATGGAATAGGTTGATTATCCGACGCATTATACACTTTACCGGTCAAAGTTCCAGTTTGAGCCGAAGCCAATAAAGTCATAAGAAAAAGCGTAAATGTGATAATATATTTGATAATATTCATAGGTGTAAAATAATTAATTTGAATTAGAATGGGGTTTGTTCCATTCAATTTTTACTTGATGGTCAATGAGTATCAAACTCAATAACAACATTGAAAAAGCATAGGCAAAATCTTCAACAGGTATGGTAATGAATCTCAATCCCAAGTTTTCGGCATTGTTATACCATACAATGGGTTCAACAGTCCACATGCCTGTAAGGGTTCCATTGACCAAGACAAAAGGAATCAAAACAATCAAATAAGCAATAAAAAATCGTTTTAAAAGATGTCTTTTTCTCAAAAAAGCATATAACAGGATGATAAATAAAGTTGCATAATTGACCAATGTGTACCATTTGTTATAATGCAAAATTACGATGCTAAAAGTAAGCAGCAAAATCAAAATAGAAATGATGCTTACGAGTTGGTTGGTTAAAACCCAGTTGGGCTTGAAATATTGAAGCGAATAATATATAAACAAACTCGCATAAGGAATCATCCAAAAAAACAACCATTCCTCAAGGGGTAGGTATATAATATTTATGCCCAATAAATATTTGGGATTAAAACCCCATATCTCATTGACGGTAAAAAAAACATCCCATGCCAAAAAAGGAATAGCAGTCAAAGTTATGGCTATAAATATAGGTTTCCACCATTGTATCATTTTCATTTTGGGATGAAAACTGTACAAAAAAGGTACGAGAATCGAAAAAATATCTATCAATAAATATGTCCAGCGCATCAATTCTATTATTTAATTTTCTCCCTGAAAAATCTCAAAGGAACCGTCAACATACCAAAGGATTCACCATCTTCTTTGGTCAAATACTTGTGATGAACCTTGTGTCCTTTTCTCAACGCATTAAAATACCAATTGTCCACTCCATCCAACCATTTAAATCGTCGGTGAATCAACACATCGTGAATTAAAAAATACCCCAAACCATAAAACATGACACCCAAACCAATAAAAAATTTATAATTCAGTTCAGGATTAACTCCGTAATAAAACAACAATATACTGGGCATGGCAAAAATGATAAAGAACACATCATTGCGTTCAAAACCCTTAATGTAATGTCCGTTGTGATGGTCTTCGTGAAAATACCACATAAATCCGTGCATGACATATTTATGCGTCAAAATGGTTACGCCTTCCATGAGGACAAAAGTAACTAAAGTAATTCCAATGTATAGAAATGCAGTCATATTATAATTGTTTGAGTTGTTTGATTTTTTCAGGTTCCAATTTTTCCAATTGCAAAAGTTGGAGTTTCAGTTTCAGTTTTCTTTCAGCATTCAATTCACTTTTGGAATAATTTGAAATAAAAAACTTAAAATCAGATTCTTTGTGATTGTTATAACCTAAAAATCCTGGCAATTGATATTGAAAAACCAATCTGATAAAGCGAATTTCCATTGCATTGGGAAGCGCTTGACAAGCCGAATTGATGAGGTTTTTTCCCTTTTTAAAATATTTGTATTGCGTAGTCGGGAAAGAAGAAAACTTGGATTTAAACATATACAAAGCCCCTTTGTAAACAGTGGCCAATGCCGATGTATCGGAAGCCAAAAGGGTGAGATATTGATCTACTTCAGCTTCAGTTTCATAATAAGGAAACTTATTTCGCACTTCGTCTAAAGGTGTGCCCCATGATGAGCAACTCATCAATCCTATCCATCCTATAAAAATATATTTCAACATATTTCGATACAAATTTACTTAGAAATTAAACAAAACCAACAGATAAATCAATGCTTTTTCAGTCATAGCAAATTGAGTTTAATGGTGGCAAATGAACGAGCCAACAAACCGATTTTTGCAGAATCAGAAACTCTGATGCGCGTATTCATAATTTCTTGGTGAGGCGTTTTTTTGAGTTTGTTGAGCAATGATTTGTAGTAAATAAAAGCTGTGTAAACTCCAAATTTGGCTTCGACAGGCAATTTTTTTATACCTATTAAAGCTTGTTTGAAATCACTTTCCACATCGGCAATGATTTCTTGTTTGGTTTCATAATTTAATTCAGAACTCGTCAAATTGGGAAAATAACATCGATTCAATAGTTCGAAATCAGCTTTGATGTCTCTTAAAAAATTGACCTTTTGAAAAGCCGATCCCAATCTTTCGGCATAAGGTTTTAATTCTTGATATTGTTTTTCATCGCCATTTACAAAAACCCTCAAACACATCAATCCCACCACATCTGCCGATCCATAAATATAATCTTTGTAATCGTCATAAGATTCATAGTCGCTTTGGGTCAAATCTCGACGCATACTTTGCAAAAAAGAATCTACCAAGTGAGGTTCGATTTGACAGGTTTTAACGGTGTGCTGAAATGCATTTAAAACCGGATTCAAACTGATGCCATCGGCTACGGATTGATAATAATCGGCTTCAAAACGATCCAACAATTTGGCTTTGTCATAGTCGTGGAAAGAATCGACAATTTCATCAGCAAAACGCACAAATCCATAAATGTTATAAATGTGTCTTCTGATTTTGGGAGCCAATAATTTGACCGCCATTGAAAAGGAAGTACTGTACTTTCTGGTTACCATTTGGGCAACCGCATCTGAGGTTTGATCAAATAATTCTTTCATTTTAGTAGTCTTTTTAGTTAGTTAAGTTAGTTTGTAGTATGATTTCCGAAACGATTTTTCCTGATATTAAGGCTGGCGGAACGCCTGGACCGGGAACAGTCAATTGGCCTGTGAAATAGAGATTCTTAACTTTGTTACTCTTGATTTTGGGTCTCAAAAAAGCTGTTTGTAAGAGTGTATTTGCCAATCCATAGGCATTACCTTTGTAAGAATTGTAATCTTTGATAAAATCATTGACCGCATACGATTTGTGAAACAAAATGTGTTTTTTCACTTCTTGACCGGTTAATTTTTCCAATCGGTCGATGATGATTTCAAAATATCGCTCTCGGGTAGCTTCATCATCTTTCAAACCCGGTGCAATAGGAATTAAAAAAGTTCCTGCTTCCATCCCATTTGGTGCCATAACAGCATCTGTTTTACTCGAAAAACTCGCATAAAAAAGAGGATCTTTAGGCCATTGAGCAGTATCGTAAATTTCCTTGGAATGCTCGGTAAAATCCGTATCAAAAAACAAAGTGTGGTGTAAGACGTTTTGCAAAGGTTTGTCAAATCCTACGTAAAATAATAACGAAGATGGAGCAAACGTTTTCTTACTCCAATAATTTTCAGAATAGCTTCTCAAAGAAGGTTCCAACAAACGTTCGGAATGATGATAATCGGCACCACTGACCATGATATCTGACGGATAAAACAAATTATTGGCAACCAATCCAACGGCTTTACCGTTTTCAACCTTGATTTGTTCTACTGTTTGATGGGTTTTATAAGTAACTCCCAAAGATTGACCCAAAGTAACCATTGCTTTGGATACTTCACTCATCCCTCCTTTGGGATGCCAAGTTCCCAAACCAAAATCGGCAAAGTTCATAAAGTTGTAAAAGGCCGGTGTTTGCGTGGGTTTTGCTCCTAGAAATAAAACCGGAAACTCTAATATCTGTTGTAATTTAGGATTTTTAAAACGCTTTTTAACTTGACCACTGATGGTTGTAAAAAACAAATTGAGTTTGCCTGCTGTTTTTAAATTGACCAATTCCAATGGATTTAAACCGGGTTTATAAACCAAGTCCTTGATGGCCACATCATAATTGTCAGATGCGTTGGCTAAGAATTTTTTTAATTGAACGCCGCTACCAGATTCAATCTCTTCAAAAGTAGCTATAATCTCTTCTAGTTTCCCTGAAATATCGACATAGTCTTGTTTGTCAAAATACACCCTATAGGCAGGATCCAAACGAATTAATTCGTAATAATCTTGAGGTTTTTTCCCAAAATCGGCAAAGAATCGCTCAAAAATATCAGGCATCCAATACCAAGTAGGACCCATATCAAATTGGAAACCATCCTTTTTGAATACTTGTGCTCTACCTCCCAAATGGGCATTTTTTTCAAATACCGTCACTTGATGTCCAGCTTGCGCTAGATAGCAAGCAGCGGCTAGTGATGAAAATCCTGATCCTATGATGTTTACTTGTGACATATATTGTTTTACATTACACTGCAATAATGAAACTAAATGAAATACTATTTAAGTTATTTCGATAGATATTTTCTATATCACTATTTTAATAATGTTTAACAAATATATATTTTAGTTAAACATAAAAATTAATTAAACAGATTTTAACAATTCTTTAACAGTTGGGAAGGTTTTCAAACGTTCCGAGGATGCTATTTCTTGAATCAAATGTGCTTTGCGTCCATTAATCCAACATTCATCGGAGGTAGCTTGTAGTAGTTCCTTTTCTAATTCCTTAATGTATGCTTCAGTCACTTCCATAGAAGGCGCTACTGTAAATTGAGTAACAAAGCTAATTGGTTGATAAAGGGTTTGAAGGATTTTAAGATTGTCAACCGGAATGCTAGGACCTAGATAGATGGTGTGGTATCCTTTTAACAATAATTCGTATTGTATGTAGAGAATTCCCAAGTTATGTATTTCATTTTCGGGAAGAAAAAGGACAAAAGTGCGCTCATTTCTTTTGGGAGGATTTTGAATTTTTTCGATATTAATATGCAATTTATTTTCAATTAACTGAGAAATAAAGTGCTCGTGAGCAGGTACAATAGTTCCGGTTTGCCACAATATGCCAATCAAATCCAGCAGCGGTATAAAGATCTCGTGAAACACATCTCTAAATGCCCATTGATCCATGAGTTTTTGATACGTTTGATTGAATAGGTCTTGATCAAATGTCAACATAGCCATTTTAAACTGATTGATAGCTTCATGGTATTTGCCTTTCTCTGCCACCAACTCGTTGATTTTGACAGATATTTCATCTTTACTTAAAGCTGCAATATTGGATATCTTCCAACCGTTTTCTTGTAAAAAACTAATATTGAGCATTTTTCTCAAATCCTCCAGATCGTAGAGTCGTTCATTATTACCATGACGTGTTGGATTGAATAATTGATATCTTTTTTCCCAAATACGGATGGTATGGGCTTTGATTCCGGAAAGGTTTTCAAAGTCAATAATTGAAAACTGGTTTTTAATATTGTTCAACTTAATTAGATTTTAATTGAACAAAAGTATAAAAAAATATTTATTTACAAAACAATAGTCAAAAATGCATCAAACTAATTATTCACAATTTACGAGGAATACTTTATTATTCTTAATTTTGCACTTCAAATAAATTTACAATAATGTCCATCAAAATTCAAAACCATCTCGATTCTACCTACCTCAAGACCTCTGAACAATCAGGCTTAGCTCCTGAAGATACGGAAAAAAAAGTGAGAGAATTGGTGCAAGAATGTATCAATGAAGATTTTGTATTGGCAATGATTCGTCCTGAGTATGTAGCTATGGCCCGAGAAATGGTCGATGCACTAAAAGAAAAAGTGCAGATTGGTACGGTCATCGGGTTTCATGAAGGAACTGCTTCAGTTGAAGAAAAATTGGCAGAAGCAAAAAAAGCAATTGAAGATGGAGCTGATGAATTGGATTTTGTTATCAACTATACTGCTTATCAAGCAGGGCAAATTGACAAAATCAAAAAAGAAATTTTGAAAGGTACCCAACTGGGTTTGGAACATCAAAAAATTGTAAAATGGATTATTGAAATTGCCGCTTTAACAGATACTCAAATTGCTTCACTTACCCAATTGATTCGCGATATCGTGATGGAAAATTTTGAAGAAGCTCAATATCCTAAGGTATTTGTAAAATCTTCAACCGGTTTCTTTAAAACAGAAGAGGGCAAGCCTAATGGGGCCACTTTTGAAGGTATGCAAATCATTAAAAATAACGCCGGACCACTATCCATAAAGGCAGCAGGCGGCGTAAGAAATTATGCCGAAGCAGTCAAAATGATTGAAATGGGTGTAAGCCGCATAGGCACTTCCTCAGCAAAAGTGATTGCTGATGGAGCTACTGTTGAAGGAGGTTATTGATTTAGAAGTTTGAATCTGTATTTATTGGTGACTATTAAGCCTAAATATGTGTTGTCAAACATTTACAATTAAAACAAGTATAGATTTCCCTTCTCTATTGCTTGCATTTTGTATATAATCTTTGGAAATTTGTGGAATCTGTGGCATTTTAGTATTAATTTGTAATGCTGAATAGTTACGCTTATTTCTTGTACTAACCTTTTTCGATTTCGCGTAAGTGCTCCATTTTTTTATAAGCCAAAAATCCTTTGATGTCTTCAAAATGTTCTTTGATGCGCTTGTGCCCAAATTCAAATACTTTTTCGACCAAACCATCTAGAAAATCTCTATCGTGTGAAACCAAAATTAAAGTTCCATCAAAATCTTTCAATGCTTCTTTGATGATGTCTTTGGTTTTCATATCCAAATGATTGGTTGGCTCATCCAATATCAAAAGATTAACCGGTTCCAACAAGAGTTTGATCAAAGCCAATCTCGTTCTTTCTCCTCCCGAAAGCACTTTTACTTTCTTTTGAATGTCATCGCCACCAAACATAAATGCCCCTAAAATGTCTTTGATTTTGGTTCTGATATCCCCTTCGGCAATGGCATCAATAGTTTCAAAAACCGTCATTTCACCATCGAGTAAAGAAGCTTGATTCTGAGCAAAATAGCCAATTTTCACATTGTGACCCAAAGCCAACTTACCTTGAAAATCAATTTCACCCATCATGGCTTTGACCATAGTTGACTTTCCTTCTCCATTTTTACCTACAAATGCTACTTTTTGACCGCGTTCGATGACCATATTGGCATCTTTAAACACCACGTGATTGTCGTAAGATTTGGATAATTCCTCAACCACAACCGGATATTGTCCCGACCTTGGCGAAGGTGGAAATTTCAATCGAAGCGCAGAATTATCAACTTCATCTACTTCAACTAAAACCAATTTTTCCAACATTTTGACGCGAGATTGAACTTGCAAAGTTTTGGAATACGTGCCTTTAAAACGCTCGATAAATTCGGTCGTTTCGGCTATCATTTTCCTTTGTTCTTCATAGGCTTTGAGTTGGTGTTGACGTCGATCCTGACGTAAAACCAAGTAATGAGAATATTTGGCTTTGTAATCGTAGATACGACCCATGGTAACTTCTATCGTGCGATTGGTAATATTATCCACAAAAGCTCTGTCGTGTGAAATTACGATGACCGCTTTGGCCGATTCAGTCAAAAACTCTTCCAACCATTGTATGCTTTCCATGTCCAAATGATTGGTAGGCTCATCGAGTAAAATCAAGTCGGGTTTTTTCAAAAGGATTTTTGCCAATTCGATTCTCATACGCCATCCACCTGAAAATTCGGAAGTCAAACGGGTAAAATCTTCTCTTTCAAATCCAAGTCCTTTCAATACTTTTTCCACTTCAGCTTCGTAATTGACCTCTTCCATAGCATAGAATTTCTCGCTCAATTCTGATACTTTTTCGATTAATTTCATATACGCATCACTTTCGTAATCGGTGCGTACAGTGAGTTCTTCGTTGATCAAATCAATTTGATGTTTGAGGTGAAATACTTCTTCAAATGCTTTGGATGTTTCTTCAAATACAGTAAGATGATCAAATACTAATAAATGTTGAGGCAGATAAGCAATAACCGCTTCTTTGGGTGCCGAGATACTACCCCTAGACGGTTTATTGGCACCTGCAATAATCTTGAGTAAGGTGGATTTTCCTGCCCCATTTTTTCCCATTAATGCGATCCTATCCATATCATTGATGGCAAAAGTGACATCACTGAACAAAGTAGTTCCTCCAAATTCTACTGCTAAATCGTTGACTGTAATCATTTAAAAATATCTGTTTAGGACTGTTTTGAAAGGGTGCAAATATAAAGGTATTTGGTTTAAAAAAATTGGATTTTATAGCTTTGGGGAAATTCTCTCACTAATAAATTTTTCCATATATCTATTTAAAATATATTCAATGAAATATTATTGAATATAATCATATCAAAGGTATATCAAAGGCATATCAAAGGCATTATAAATTATAAACAAATCTTGAAATTACTCAATTCGCTTAAATGGTTGGAACACATCGGAGATCGAAATGTACATTCGATAGCCGAAGCCGAACAATATATCGTGGAACGCATGCTACCCCAACTCGATAGTTAACTGTAATTTTCGTCTGAAAAAAAAGAACTTTTTCTTTGATAATTACCAAATTTTGGTAACTTTGCTAAAAATAAGAAAATTATGGGACGAAATACATCTGTTTCTCTTGGAAACTATTTTGAAAACTTTGTCGACAGCAGAGTTTCTGAAGGAAGATTTAAAAACGCTAGCGAAGTTATAAGAGCTGGATTAAGATTGTTAGAAGAAGAAGAAAGCAAAATTATTGCGCTTAAAAAAGCTATCAGTGAAGGGATTGAAAGCGGAATCGCAAAAGACTTTGATTCAAAAAAACATCTTGAATCGTTAAAAGCCAAAAAGAGAAATGGCTAAGTACAAATTAACAAACAAAGCGGTAGAAGATTTATCCAAGATTTGGGATTATACATACGAAGTTTGGTCTGAAAATCAAGCTGACAAATATTATTTTGAACTTCTTGAAGATTGTCAAGTATTGACAGAAAATCAAAACTTAGGGAAAAATTATACTGAGATTGACAAAGATGTTTTGGGTTATAAATCTGGACAACATATAATATTCTTCAGAATAATGAGCGAAAACGAAATTGAAATCACTAGATTTTTGCATTCTAGAATGGATTTGAAAAACAGAATTCAAGAATAAAACTATAGTTACTATCTCAATTACTAGCCCATGAACTACCCGATTTTGGAAACAGAACGATTGATTCTGAAACCTACACAACCTGAAGATGCATCCTTCCTATTGGCATTACTGAATTCACCCAAATGGTTGGAACACATCGGCAATCGAAATGTTACTACGGAAGCAGAAGCCGAACAGTATATCCAAGTACGCATGCTACCTCAACTCGAAAGATTGGGATATTCCAACAATACGGTTACACTCAAGGAAACCGGAGCAAAAATGGGTGTTTGTGGTATTTATCATCGTGAAGGTGTGGAAGGTGTAGATATCGGGTTTGCTTTTTTACCCGATTTTGAGAAAAAAGGATATGCCTATGAAAGTGCAACAATTTTGATACATACTGCATTTACCCAATACGGTATTACCCAATTGAATGCGATGACCACACATACCAATATTGAATCCCAAAAACTTTTAGAAAAACTTGGATTTCAATATGTTGAAAACATTTTCATTCCCAATGATGAGGAAGAATTAAGACGCTATGAACTCAAAAAAGAAATGCAATGAAGCAACAGGTAAAAATCATGGGAATTTTGAATCTCACTCCAGACTCATTCTACGACGGTGGTAAGTATGGTTCAATAAAAGAGATGCTTCAAAAAGTGGCTCAGTATCTTTCCGAAGGAGCCGATATCATTGACATTGGAGCCTATTCATCACGTCCGGGAGCTACCCATATTACACAAGAAGAAGAAATTGCTCGATTAAAACCTGTTTTGAAAGCCATCAAAACACATTTTCCTGAAGCTGTTCTATCACTTGACACATTCAGAAGTTCCATAGCACGTATGGGTATTGAACACGGTGTGCGTATGATTAATGATATTTCGGGTGGCGAAATGGATGCTGACATGTACACCTTAATCGCCCATTATAAGTTGCCTTATGTGTTGATGCATATGAAAGGTACTCCACAAGATATGCAACATAGAATAGCTGAGGTAGATATCACAAAGGAAGTTTACAATTATTTTCAAAAAAAACTGGAATATTTGACAGAAATTGGCGTGAATGATGTAATTTTGGACATTGGCTTTGGGTTCGGAAAAAGTATAGATCAAAATTTTGATTTACTGCGGAATCTAGCTGATTTTAAAGTCTTTGACAAACCCCTTTTGGTCGGAATATCGCGGAAATCCATGTTGTATAAAACTTTGAATTCCACACCCGATCAAATGCTCAATGCCACTAGTATTGCTCATACTTTAGCGGTATT
>JAABRF010000042.1:0-13286 GCA_011391075.1 Flavobacteriia bacterium
TTTTGAGAAGATTCTAGACACTTTAAAAAATTGTATAACACTTTTAATGTACCCAATGTTTCACCCATTAATTTTTTAATTTTATTATGAAAAATCTGAAGTTTATCCTCAGTATTATTGTTGTTATATCCCTATCAACCTCAACACATGCCCAGTTTATAGATAAATTGGCTAAGAAAGCAGAGAAAAAAGTAGAGCGAGAAGCCGAAAAAAGAACCGAAAAAAGAGTTAACAAAGGTATAGACAACGTATTTGACGGAGTGGAAGACGGCATTGACGAAACCGTAGAAGGCGATCCTGAAAAACAAAAAGAAGCTGAAAAACAAAAAGAAGCCGAAAAAAAATCTACTGAGAAAACCAATTCTCAAACCAAAAAGGAAGAGACTAACACTACTCCAAACGCAGAAGTGGTAGTGAAACAAGAACCCACTTTGACTTGGAACAAATACGACTTTGTTCCGGGTACTGAAATCATTTTTGAGGACAATCAAGAAGGTGAACAAAACGGAGAGTTTCCGAGTAAATGGGATTTAGTTTCTGGGAGTGTTGAAAATGCCAATTTTGATGGTCAAAATGTAATCTATTTTATAAAATGCAATGCCAATTCTGGCGGAAACATCATTCCCTTATTAAAAAACAGCAAGGAAGATTATCTGCCTGAAGAGTTTACTATTGAATTTGATGCGTATTTTGGTGCGCAATCCAGTAGTTACTATGTTAATCTTTCCGACATAAAAAATCAGGCAAAACTGGATAATTCCATGCGAGCTGATGATAAATGGATTCGCTTCGGTAAGAACGGAGGAGAACATGAACAAGACATTGAACGTAAATTTTATCCAGGTTTTTCTGGGGCTAAAAATGATGTAACTTCGAAATGGCGTCATATAGCCCTATCATTCAACAAGAGAGCTTTAAAAGTATACATGGACGATGCACGCATTATTAACCTACCAAATCTTGGCTACAACCCAACCGGAATTACTCTAGGATATCACAATCCAGGTGGTACAACGGTTGGTTATATCAAAAACATACGCATTGCCAAAGGTGCCGTACCATTATATGACAAATTCCTCACGGATGGCAAATTCGTCACTACCGGAATCAAATTTGATGTTGCCAAGGCCACCATCAAACCCGAATCAATGGGTACTATCAACTATGTAGTTAAAATGATGCAAGACCATCCTGAATTGAAATTCTCAGTAGAAGGTCATACCGATAGCGATGGAGCTGATGCTGCCAATCAATCATTATCCGAAGCCAGAGCCAAAGCCGTGAAGGAAACCATGATCAAAGCCGGAATCAGTGCAGACCGATTGACTAGTAAAGGTCATGGAGAATCTAAACCCATGGCAGGTAATGATACACCTGAAGGTAAGGCACAAAACCGCAGAGTGGAGTTTGTGAAGATTTAAGAAAGTAAATGATTAGGTTATTAAGTTATTAAAGTAGTATAGTTTAAGACAATAACCCAATAACCCAATAACCATCCCGATAGCTATCGGGACCAATAAACAATAATTAAATTCCAATAAACTCAATTAAACAATTAACTATTTAATAAATACAATTATGGACAAATTAATCAACCTCGCAAAACAATTTATTTTACAACCCAAAGAAGCTTGGGAAAGTGTAAAAGATGACAATTCAACTGCACAACAGCATGTGACTTCTTATGTGTTTCCATTAGCATTAATCCCTGCAATTGCCACATTTATTGGGGTTGGAGTTATTGGATATAGTTTTCTTGGCGTAAGAGTTCATTCCATGGAATTGGGAATATCTCAAGCAATTATGTCTCTTATAGGCACTTTATTGGGTGTTTTTATTTCAGGATTTGTAATTCACAAATTGGCTCCTAGTTTTCAAACTGAAGTGAGTTTGGACAAAGCGGTAAAATTGGTTGGGTTTTCTTACACAGCAGCTTTAGTTGGTGGTATTTTCAATATTTACACACCTTTAGCAATTTTAGCATTAATAGCCGGATTGTATAGCCTTTATGTTTTATATCTCGGTTTTAAACCCATGACCAACGTATCTGAAGAAAAATCTTTAGGATATTTTTTGGTGAGTATAGTAGTTATCATATTAGTTTATGTTGTGATTGGCATTTTACTAGCAGCAATATTTGGAGCTATAGGATTTGCTACAATGAAAGGAAGTTTTACCATGTAATTATTTATATATACAAAACGGGGTGTAGAACAGGTGTTCTGAATACATGGTAAGAACACCTGTTTTTAAAAATTTTATTATCAAATTTATTATCAAATGAAAAAATTCTTATTAGTATCAGTAATAATGCTTTTAGTCGTAGCTTGTAAAAACGATGCTCCCAAAACCGATGCCGATTCCAACATGAAAGAAGTTGCTGCCGAAATGGCCGGAATGAAAACTTACATGATTCAATACAAAATGGAAATGAAGGCTGAAGGAATGAAAAGTATGTCACTCATGACCCAATATGTGGACATGAAAAACAACAAATATGCTATGGAATCGGAAAGTAGTAGTGAGATGATGGGTGTTAAAACCAATGAAAAATCTTTGACATTGAACGATGACGAATGGACCTATATCATCAATCTCAAAGATAAAACAGGCATGAAAATGAAATCAGATGAAAGTGAAGAAGATCCTATGGATAAAATCAAGCCGGAGGATGATGTCACTTTTCGTCAAATGGTAGAAAAAGAGGGTGGGAAGATTGTTGGAAATGAAAATTTTTTAGGAAAAGATTGTATCGTTGTAGAAGTTTCTCAAGAGGGAATGAGTACCAAAATGTGGTATTACAAAGGAATTCCTCTTAAAATGACAAACGAATTCTACACGATGGAGGCCACAAAATTTGAAGAGAATGTGTCCATTCCAGCCTCAAAATTTGCCGTTCCCGATGGTATTAAATTTTCTGAAATGCCATCTATGCCTGATATGAATTAGTTTTAAAATAGGTTTTGTTTTCTCCGATAACACCTGGTTGTCGGAGAACAAAACATTACTAGTTTTGTAGAAAAAGACAAAGTTTTTTACCCAAATATCAAATGATTTCTAATTAGAAATGAATACTTTACACCATCTCTTTCCTAAGATTACATCGTTTTCTTTATTACTTATGTTGAATTTTTCTCTATTTGCGCAAAGTTGTGGAGATTATTCTGAAAGTGATTACAACGCCATTTTTCAATCCATTTCTGAAGCTCAAAACGCCGGCAATGAATCGGAAGCAAAGTCCAATATTGACCAAGCCAAAACCATGGTGATCAATGATTTGTTTTATTTGGTCAATGAACCAATTCCAAGTGCCGTTGGACAATTTTGTAAATCGGGGGAATTGTCCAATTATATGAATTGCTTGAACAATTTGGCATTAAAAGGAGAATTTCTAGGTGTTGAATCCAATATAACTGATGCTGCCAGAAATAGGCACAAAGAAGCCGTTGAACAATGGACCACCGAATTAGCAAATGCTTCTGTTCCCTTCAGTGCCAAACCCTGCGAAGATTATTTGCGTTGTTTGTTCAAGGCACAAATGGACAGAGATTTAGCAGGCATTGCTAAAAATGAAACGGATACCAAACTGCAACAAAAAATTGATGAAATCTTACTCAAAGGTTGCGAGCCTTGCTCTACCAAATGGATGATAGTAGCACAAGTCGATATCTATTGGAGTAATCCGGATGGAGAAGTCTTTACAATGAAAGGCAGAGCTACTTGGGATGTGGTAGATATTGTTTTGGATGAAAATAAATACCAAGCAAAGTGTCACATGATGGGCATGCAAACACCCATGTTGCCAACTGTACGATATGCTGGTGCCAGAATGCCCCAACCCACTTTGGAACTCTTGGATGGGGATGAAACTTTTGCACAACAAATGGTTGATGCCGATTTGGATTTAGATGTAGAATCCACCGACTTGCTCAACACAATTGAACTTAATGCTTATTTAGGGTTTGATAATCACGGACAGTCTTTTCATTTACCTATGAAAGACAAACTTTTCAACATCGAAAAACGTTTGCCCTTTTCGGTTAATGTAACAGCAGATTACTATGAAGAAGTCCCTACTTATAAAGGAACGTTAAGTGTTTATTTCACACCGGTTTTTGATTATTAATATTTTAAGAATATGAGAATAGTTTTTATTTTTTTAAGTATCAGTTTACTATTGAGCTGTCAAACAAAAAAAGAAACAGACTCGGTTCTTGTTTCTTCCAAAGACTCTATTTCTTTAAAAAATATTGAATGGATCAATGACAGTATTGGCATTGTAGAAATGTACCGCATTCAAGATACGGTGATTCGCAAGGATGATGCTCTTTTTGCGTACGGCTCAAATATCAAATTGCCAAAACTAGTTTCCAAAACAGGTGACTTTGATAAGTGTAATGCCCATATCAAAGCCGATTGGGATTCAATAGTTCAAAAAGCCCAACTAAATCCTAAAGAAATTGACAATGAATATCACAAGATTGATTACGAATATTTTATAAGCGACAGTATAGTGACTGTAAAAGTCACCGAACAATGGGCTTATCATCTCTCTGAAGGAATTTCAAAATACAGCATCTATCATTTTGATTACAAAAATGACCAAATACTCAACACCAAACAAATGTTGGAAGTTTACGGTTTATCACAAGTTCCTCTATTGAATGCTATAGCCGAGCAATGTGCCTGGCCTCCGGATCATACCGAACCATTTTTCCAACCCGAATGGTTTGAAATTATCAAATGGAAAGACCTCAACCAACTCAAATTTTATCGAAATAAAGAGCAACAATTGGTGGTGATTTATCCTTTGATTGACAATGGAATTGAAGCGGAACAGATATTAGAATAAGAAAAATTGAAAGTATTTTTTGGGTACGTTCCGATGAGAATCGGGACAATTGGAAGTCAACTTTTGTTGGCTTCCTTTTCCCCAAAAAGTTTCAAAAAAAAGTTTCCAAAAAAGTGAAAAAGAATCATATAATTAAAATTACACACTTCGTTTTTTTAGCTTATATGTCTTTGTAAACAGAATGGTATAAAGTTGTCTTTGCAACTTTTTTTCACCGCAAAGCCTGCTGTTTTTTTGTAGATTCCTATCTACCTATTCTACTATGTGGTGTTTTTTAGATTGCTTTTTTCTCTTGATTATTGAAATCTTTTAAAAGGAGTTTTCAATGCATTTACCTTTTCAACATTTATAGCTCATGCTAATACCTTTAAAATGAAAAAATATCTATTATGTTTATTCTTAACACTTGTATTGTTTGAGATGCAAGCACAAAGTAACACATTGGCTTCCGGTGGTACTGCTACAGGAAGTAGTGGCACTTTATCTTATTCCTTGGGGCAAATCGATTACAGTACCTTGACGGGTTCGGGTGGTAGTTTGTCGGAAGGCGTACAACAACCATACGAAATAGCTTCGTTAGATGCCAATGATTATCCCAATATCATACTGCACATGAAAGTATATCCCAATCCTTTTGAAACTCAAATAATCTTGAGTATTTCAGATTTTACTTCAGAATATTTGGAATATACCGTGTATGACATGCAGGGAAAGTTGTTGATCTACAACAAAATTTCAACTGTTGAAACTTCTGTATCATTAGAAAGTCAACAAGCCGCAACCTATCTTTTACAAGTCACCGATTCAGGTCAATTACTCAAAACGTTTATCATTATTAAAAAATAATCCAATGAAGAATTTTATCCATTCATCAAGCTTTTTCGTATTAAAAATTACATTTATTTTATTTTGGATTTCTGTTTCAGCTCAAAATCCACCTCAAAAAATTTCTTTTCAAGCAGTTGTCAGAAATAGTTCCAATACTTTAATATCCAACACCGCTGTGGGTATGCGTATTTCTATTATTCAGGGAACTGTTTCGGGAACAGTGGTTTATAGAGAGGTTTTTAGTCCCAATCCTACAACCAATATAAATGGTCTAGTAACTGTAGAAGTAGGTGCCGGAATCCCACAAGTAGGTGCTTTCTCTGAAATAAATTGGGCCAATGGTCCTTATTTCATCAAAACAGAAACAGATCCTGTCGGTGGAACCAATTATACCATTTCTGGGACAACTCAATTATTGAGTGTGCCTTATGCATTATACGCCGTGCAAGCAGGTAATGCCGGTTGGGGTTTGACAGGAACTTCCGGAACAAATCCAACTGCCAACTTTATAGGAACAACAGACAATCAAGATGTCATTTTTAAAAGAAATGGGATTTTTGCCGGTAAAATTGCAACTAGTAATACCTATTTTGGTCATTATTACACATATAATGCTACGCCTACCGGACAAAACAATGCAGCTTTCGGTGCCGCTGCTTTGGCTTTTAATGCCGCTGGTAGTTCCAATACGGCCTTAGGTGCCGATGCCCTTTTTAGTAATGTGGATGGTATGGAAAATACGGCAACCGGAGTGGCCGCTTTAGCCTTCAATACCTTAGGAAATTACAATACGGCAATGGGTAGAGATGCACTTCGTTCCAATAAAGCCAATAGCCGTTCCACGGCAATGGGATATGGCTCGATGTATTTTGCTGATGATAGATTTATCGGAAGAGATACCTACAATACGGCAATTGGTTATCAAGCACTTGTGGGAAGTAGTACTCCATCCAATAACACCGGACAGGGAAATACGGCATTGGGTGATCAAGCTCTTTTTTCCAATTCATCAGGTGCTTCAAATGATGCAATGGGTATGTCTGCTTTGAAATACAATACAACTGGAACCAATAATACTGCAGTTGGTTCAGCTTCTTTGATGTACAATACCACCGGGAATAATAATGTTTCCATTGGTCATTGGGCGATGTATTACAATATTGGCAACAGTCGTTCAACTGCTGTAGGTTTTGAAGCCATGCGAAATGCAGATGATAGAATTGCTGGAAGAGAAACCTATAATACAGCTATAGGTTATCAAGCGCTTTTAGGCAGTACTACCATGATCAATAATTCCGGTCAATACAATACCGCAGTAGGTGATCAAGCCCTTTATGCTAATACCACTGGTAGTAATAATACAGCTATCGGACAAGGTGCCCTTTCTTCAAATACGGCAGGCACTTCAAATACAGGTATCGGTAGATTAGCCTATTTTTCTGGAGTATTGGACAATACTACTTGTATAGGATTTTTTTCGGGAGGTATGGTTAATGCAAGTAATCGCATCGAAATTGGAAACTCTAGTGTATCTGTCATTGCCGGCCAAGTAGGATGGAGTACCTATAGTGATGAACGCATCAAAGACAACATCAGTGAAGATGTTCCGGGTTTGGATTTTATTACCAAACTTCGCCCTGTTACCTACAACCTCAATATCCACAGACAAAATGCCATGATGAAAGATTCAGGTAAAGAAGTAGCAGATTGGAAAGAAAAATTTGCCATTGAAGATATCAAAATGACCGGTTTTTTGGCACAAGAAGTAGAAGATGCTGCCAGAGCGAGCGGTTATGATTTTAGTGGGGTGCAGGCTCCGGTTAATCCTAATGAACTCTATTCCATTCGCTATTCCGATTTTGTAATGCCACTGGTAAAAGCGGTTCAAGAACAACAAGTAATTATTGAACAACAAAATGATACTATAGAACAATTAATTAAGAGAATTGAAGCCTTGGAGAAAAAATAATCTCGTAAATTTGTAAGTATTTATGAGGTTTTTTGCAATAAAGCGATAAACCGAATTACATGGTGGTCAATTTTGGTTGACCTCCATGTAATGATGTTTTTTTAATAACTAGTAATAACACTAAAATGGATTTTATTACTATTTCTGATTTAATCAAATCAATGGTGTATGGAGCTGTAATTCTAGCTTTCATCTATCATTTTGTAATATTTGCTTTTAATAAAGACCGATTATATTTTCATTACATTGTATTTCTTTTTCATACCGTTTTGTATTTTTTCTACATTTCAGGACTTTATAGGGTTATATTTGGTTTAGACAGTGTCTATTCATTTTATTGGTATTATAATGAACCGGTTCAGATGCTCTATTTTGCTTCTTATTTTAATTTTATCCTTCAATCTGTAGGAATCAATAAAACCGATTCAAAATGGTTAAAGTGGCTATGGAAAATCATGATGTTTGTTATTATTGGATATGCATTGGGATATTGGCTTTGGCGTTTGAGCTTTGGAATAATGGCTTATACAATTGCATTCTATAGCATTCGCATTTTTATATTTTTTATTACCCTGATTACATTATGGAGTTGTTTTAAATTGAGAAAAATAACTTTCCAGCGTTATATATTGATAGGAAGTGCAGTATATTTTGTCATGGGATTATTGAGTTTTATAACTGAGTGGAATTATATTCCCAATCAAGATATCAATCCTACTTCGTGGTTGGCTTTAGGAACTTTTATAGATATTATTTTCTTCTCCATTGCCATGTCCTACCGCAATCAACAATTGATAGAACAATACAATCAAACACTCTTAGACGATGCCAATCAAATCATAACCATGCAAAAAGAAGTCTTGGAAAAACAAACCGCTTTAGAAAATGAACGAAGCCGTGTTGCTTCAGATATGCACGACGATTTAGGAAGCGGCTTAACTAAAATTAAATATTTGAGCGACATTCCGCTTCAATCTGAAAAAGTATATGAAAACCTTCCTAAAATCAAATCCATCGCTTCCGATTTGGTGGAAAATATGAGTGAAATCATCTGGGCTTTGAAGGAAGAAAATGATACTTTGGAAAATTTACTGACCTATATTAAAAAATATGCAGCCGAATATTTGGAAGACAATCAAATTGATGTTAAAATGCATATTCCCGAAGAAATTCCACTACTCATGGTCAAAGGCGATATTAGAAGAAATATATTTTTATCAGTCAAGGAAGTGCTTCATAATGTAGTCAAACACGCAGAAGCCCAAATCGTGGAAATCAAAATCTCAATTGAAAATACCTTGGAAATTGTCCTTCAAGATGATGGAAAAGGATTTGATTTAGAAAAGGGAACCAAAGGAAACGGATTGAAAAACCTCAAAAAAAGGTGGGACAAACTCGGAGGTATTTTTGAAATTATTTCCAAGGAAGGAACCCAAGTTCGATTTTCAATTCTTTTGCATAAATTGAACTAAAAATCAACCTTTTGTACTATTGATTTACTCTTTAATAGACCTTTACTTTGTAGAATAAAACCAAAGCAAAATGATTAGCATTTGCATCATAGAAGATCTGATAGAGATTCAACAAGGACTTCAAAGTGTTTTTGAAAGAGATGATCGTTTGGAATTTTTAAAAAGTTTCAGTTCGGCTGAAGAAGCCATTTCTGAAATGCCGTATTTGTGTCCCGATATTGTGGTGACAGATATCAATTTACCGGGTAAATCTGGAATTGAAGCCATAGTGGAGTTGAAAGAGGTTTTACCCGAAACCCAATTCATCATGTTTACTATTTACGAAGACAATGACCTCATTTTTGATGCTTTGAAAGCAGGAGCCAGTGGATATATCCTCAAAAATACGTCTTCCGAAAAAATCGTAGAATCAGTTATTGACCTTTACAACGGTGGAAGTCCTATGTCTCCTATCATCGCACGAAAAGTTATCGCTTCTTTTAATGCACCGGCACCTTATATCGATCAAACGGTCAATCAACTCTTGTCCAAACGCGAGCAAGAAGTTTTAGAACTACTCAGTAAAGGGTTTTTATATAAGGAAATCGCCGACAAACTATTCATTTCACTTAGTACAGTGAAAAGACATCTAAACCATATCTACGTCAAACTTCATGTGCAAAACAAAACCGAAGCCGTCAATAAATTGTATGGTAGAAATTGATTGATAAACTGAATCCTATTCATTAACGTAATAAATATATTTTAAAATGAAAAAATTAGTGTTGCTTACCGTATTATTCATATTGGGAAGTTCCTTATCTATGGAAGCTCAATTTTTAGACAGATTGGCTAAAAAAGCCGAAGAAAAAGCCAAACGTGAAGCCGAAGAACGTGCTGAAAGACGTGTCGAAAAAGGGATTGACAAAGTCTATGATAAAACCGAAGAAGGAATTGACGAGTCTGTAAAAGGAGACGGAGAGTCTGCTGATAAAGAAAATCAAGAAACCACCGATGATACAGATGAATCTTCTGATAAATCAACGGCTAAAAAAGCCAAAGATCAAACGCCTGGATTACAATCCTATTCCAAATTTGATTTCATTCCCGGTGAAAAAGTCATCTTCTTCGACGATTTCAGTCAAGATGCTGTGGGTGATTTTCCCGTACTGTGGAATACAGATGGTTCTGCAGAAGTGATGACCAATAATTTATTTCCCGGAAATTGGGTCAAAATAACGAATAACGATTGTGCTGTGGTTCCCGAGTCTGTATTGACATTACCCGAAAACTATACGATTGAATTTGATGTTATTCCTCAAAAAGATCCGGATAATTTTGATGATTTGGGCTATCATTTTTATTTATTGAGTACTTCAAAACCAAATGATATTGGGTATGGACTCGCAAGACCTGGAGATGCTGCCATAAAATTTACTTTTGATTATAATAATTATTATTTTACATATTTTCGAGACGAAAGTCCCTCTTTAAGCGGAAACTCAGACAAGAATCGTCAAGTAGCCGATACTAAATATCATATTTCTATTTGGGTACAAAAAGAACGCATTAGATTGTATCAAAATGAAGTGAAATTATGGGATTTGCCCAAAGCCATTTCCAAAAATTACAAGTATAATATGATTAGGTTTGAAAATGGTGTCCCCATGTTTTCAAATGTTAGAATAGCGATTGGAAATCCCGATATGCGCAACAAACTCCTCACCGAAGGGAAACTCGTTTCTTACGGAATCTACTTCGACGTTAATAAAGACATCGTAAAACCGGAATCTTATGGAACTCTCAAAGAAATTGCCGCCGTGTTGAATGAAAATCCCGATGTAAAAGTGAAAATCGTCGGTCATACCGATTCTGACGGGGCAGACGCATCCAATATGGATTTGTCCAAACGTCGGGGTGAAGCTGTGAAAAATGCCTTGGTAAAAGATTTTGGAATCGATGCATCCCGTTTGGAAAGTGATGGAGCAGGTGAAAGCCAACCGATTGCCAAAAATGACACATCCGCCAACAAAGCGTTGAATCGTAGAGTGGAATTCCTTAAACTGTAAACTTATTAGAACACTACTATGCAATTTAAAAAATAAAATTGCATAGTAGTTTCTATATGGAGTTGTTTCTTTTTTAGAACTCATTACATTTCATAATTTTATCCTAAAATGAAAAAAACAATCACCTTTCTTTTCTTTTTGGGCTTATTTTACACATCATCTGCCCAAGATAATCTCTTTCCGATTTTATCAAATGTACCACCCATTCCGGAACAAGTATGCCTAGTAACAGCAGAAGAAAAAATGGCTTTTGAGAATCAGGTTTCGGTTGCTATTAGCCTGCTCAAAGCAGAGAAAAAGAGAATTGCTGCCGAAAATAAAACCATTGCTGAAAACTATAAACAACAAGCCATGAATCAAATGGCTGGTCAATATGGTTTGACTCCAAGCGATGTTCAGAAAATGAATCAAGGGCACAAACCCACAGAAGCAGAAAAAAAGGAAATGATGGATAAAGCGCTTCAAACTAGTGCCAATTTATCTACCGATGAAATTAAAAATTTGAAGAATCTAAACGAGGAAGGTAAAAAAGCTTGGGGCGAAGGTTATGGTTATGAAAAGATGGCAGAGGCTTCAATAGATTCTACCCGTCTTAAAAATGAACGTATCAAAAATATGACGATGTATGAATTAGTTCAATTGCAGATGCAACTTTCCGATACCATAAGTAAAATGGATTTGGCGATTGCTGATCGATACCACCAATTGAAAGCTGATCCTCAAGCCTTAAGAATGTTGGAAAATATTAAAAATTGGAAAGCGCAATGGATCAATATGACGCCTCTGGACGATGGATACGACACCTTGAAAATTCAGATTGAACAAGAAGAAATGCA
Source organism: Flavobacteriia bacterium (assembly GCA_011391075.1). Classification (GTDB taxonomy): domain Bacteria; phylum Bacteroidota; class Bacteroidia; order Flavobacteriales; family Flavobacteriaceae. The sequence continues at coordinate 12,006 of JAABRF010000042.1, forward strand.
ATACTGCACCCTGTTTTCAGCAAAATATGCTGACTTATTGACCGATCACTTAAATCAATTTCTTTTGAGTTTGCCCTTGTATTACCATTTGGAGGAGGTTACCGAACAAATTACAGAGATGCAAACCAATATTAAAATGGATACGGAAAAAGGTACAACGGCCTTGGAAAAACTGAAAGATTATCTGTCCTATTTGGAGGATGCTTATCAATACAACTTACAACTTCAACATTAAATGATGGGTATGTTTAAAAATTTCGCCATAAAATCTGTAGGCTTGTTTTTACTTTTGTTATCTCTTGGTACCATAGCTCAAAACCTTTCACCGGAAGAAATCAGACAAAAAATGGCAGACATCCGTAAAAATACGGATTGGAGTGATCCAGCTGCTGCCAAGTCAGCTAATGAACAGATTAAAAACTTGTCCAAACAACTCATGTCTGCCGGTTCGCAAAGTAATGCCGAATCCGAAAACTCAAATTCAAACGGAGGTAATGACAATCAAGATGCTCAAAAAGTTCAGGAAATGTCGCAAGCTATGAGCGAACATAAAATGCAGGTGTATGAGCAAATTTCAAAAGCCGCAGCTGCAGGTGAAGGTGCCGATATCCTATTGGCTGAAGAAATAAGAAAAGATATCGTAGAAGCCTATAAGGAAGACGACGATAAATCCATTAAAAATCCGGAATATCTGAGTAATATGACCTATTTATACCTTGATCTTTCCATGCCGGGAATCGATTTGGTTATAGATGCTATGTCCAATTTTCAAAACATTAAAATTTTGGTCATTACTTCCAAAGAACTTCCCTCTTACACGAATGTTTCAAAAATATTACAAAACGCTTCCAAATTTCCCTTAGAAGAATTGTACATCATCAATTTGAAAAACTTTTTTACCAATGTTCCACCTGAAACCTTCCAATTTCAAAATTTGAAAATATTGGAACTTTTTCAGAACAACATCAAAACCGTTCCCAGTGATTTGTCTAAACTCAAGAAGTTGGAAACATTAATGTTAGATATGAATCCCTTGCTATCAATTGATGAGCAAGTGAATGCCTTGCCTAGTTTAAAAGAATTGGGAATCGAAAAAACCCAAATTCCAAACTCGGAAGTGGATGCTATGCAACAAAATAAACCAAATCTAAAAATTTCTTACTGATGAATCGATGGACCATTATATTGTTTCTGATATTCGGTTGGAATGTAGGAACTCAAGCACAACAAAAAGCCTATTTTTTCATTGTCTGTAAAACCAATTCTGATTCCTTAGCCAAA
>JAABRF010000042.1:13296-20859 GCA_011391075.1 Flavobacteriia bacterium
ATACGCAGGCGAATATGAAAAACTCATGGCTTCCTATATAGAAAGAGAATTTCCATGTGCCAGAGCTAGAACCCAACATGATATTTATAGTAAAATAGATATGGAACGACAAAATCAGTTGATGGGTGGCGAAACCGATTGGTCGACATTCTGTGATGATTTAAAGGCAGATTATTTGGTCAATTTGGAAGCATCAGAGTTTTTGTCTAGTCAAATTATTGTTTCCGCCAGCATCATCGATTATAAAAAAAAGGAATCCATTGCACGTGATTCCAAATATGGTTCAAACAATACAGGTTCTTTGAAAAAACTATTCAAGGAAGTCACCGAAAAAGTCGTAGAAAAATTAGCCGATTTTGAAGTTTGTCCCTATTCTGGTGAGGTTACCATTAAAATCGAAAGTGAAAAAGATGAAACTAAACCTAGTAATGCACCGTCTCCATGTGGCGGAAATGCGACCATTAATACCGAGATTAAATCTAATGCTACTTTAGAATGGAAACTGAAGAAAGTGAAAAAAATTCAAACTTCCGGTACCGTAACCTATAAAATGAATGAAACCTATACGATTAACTCAAATTTTCCTTGTTATATCTGCGACAATGGCATGAAAGGTAGTGCGCAAATTAAAGAAACCCATGAAACGGAAGCGCAAACCGATGGCTTGTCCAATGATAGTTTTTTTGAAGGTAAAAAAATTGAAGATGCGCGCATCAGTATTAAATTTATGAGTGATGACACCTATTCAATATTAGTACAAGGAACTTCTAAAAAAGGACCAATGAAAGTGACAACCGAAAAAGAAGTAAAAGGGGTTTGTGAGAGTGACAGCGAACCCAAAGACACTAAAAATAAACAAATTGACATACCGTTGAGTATCATTTTAGGACCTTACAAGGGAACTTCAAAAGACAAAACCTTGAGCCAAAACGAAACCAAAGATTTAACAATTGGTCAGGAAAAAGTTACATTGACGATTGATTTTAGCCTTACACGCCAATAACATCGATTAATTCAAAAGTTAAAAAATGAAAAAAATATTTTACTTCATCATGGTTTTGTTTTTGATCAAAAGTGCAACACTTTTAGCTCAAGAACCAAAACTGGTTTTAGATAAACCGGGAAACTTTGAAATGATCAATTGGGGTATTTATTCCAATTGTATTGATTGCAAAATCACAAAAGCTGAAGAAACTGCCAATTATGCTCAATTAAAGGAACTAGCTGAACAGTTTAAAAAAAATCCGGTTTTGCAAGATATTAAAGGCTTCACCAGCAAAGTGTTACTGTTTCACGAGTATTATGGAAATAAATCGGACCAATATGGTATTCCCGGTAAAATGAGCATTCAGTTTTGTTACTATTTTTTGGCCCAAAACAACACGGTTGCAACTGCCACCATCGAACCTCCTGATTTTGACATCTTGATAAATCAATTGTGGACACCCATGTGTGATAATATGGGCTTTAGAGGAAGTAATGCCGTTACAGATTTTACCAATCCCAAATACGATAAAAAGAAGAAAGATTTGGCTGCTGAAAAAACCCATGTGTTTTTTTTCACTCCGGGAAAAAAGGAAAATTTAGCTCCTGGCATAGACCGCTATGCCGATGAAACTGTTATCATCTACGACGACTCTCGTCCCGATTATTGGATTCCGGCAACTGTTAAAGAAATTTTTGAATCATGGATTGAATTTTATGAATATGAACCCGATTTGTTTACCAGTGAGTTTACAGTGAATATTTTAAAAGATCAATACAGTAAATTTTCGGAAGAAGAACGCAACATGCCAGCTTATTTTGGGGCTAGAGGAGATATGCCGCTATTGACTGTTGACACCAAGGTAAGTGAGAAACAACTCATGAAGGCCAATCCCCTATATTGGGATAAAAACCGACCTAGAACTGATATCCAATTTTTGGTCTTCAATTTATTGAAAGACCAAAAACGCTACGAAAGAGAAGCAGAAGAAGCATTAAAAAACCAAGGTGGTGGTTATCATAAAATCCGGTTTATGGCAGCATTGGACTTGGAATTATTGAATAATATTCAAAAGTTAATTTTAAAAAAATGAAATAGCCTAAAGATAAACATCATACCTACCGGGAATGATTAAATGGTTATTACATGTGACCTATAAAAAGAAATAAATTTAAACACATGAAACCAATTTTAAGTATAGTTTTTTTCCTTCTTATATATGGGGCGGTAGCTCAAACCTCCAAAATAGAGAATTCAAACTCTCAAACTCTCAATAGGACCGTATCTGACCTCGAGTTTTTGGAGGGTAGAATTTACATTCAAATCAATGAAATATCCTACTACAATCCAATCAAAAATGGAAGACGTCGGGTGGAACAAAAACAAACGAGTATCACTTCGGGGTTTTATGGAAGAATCAGCACAAATAGAGTTCAATTATACCAATCCAAACCAACAGAAAGATTGAAATGCGAATCTTACACCAGTTGCCCAGTTTTCAACGGGAGTTCAAAATTTGTATTACAACGCGACCCCAATACTTTGAAAATTACCGAAAGCAAAGAATATCCATTGCAAGTTTCGACAAAGTATTTGGCACAAGATTTTAAATGGGTGAAAGATCAAGAAAAATTTGTAGTCACAGCGTCAACCCAAGCGTCTGGAATTAATACTTTAGAAGGTTTGAACATTGAAATAAAACCTTTCAATCCAGCCGATAACGCTGAAGGAGTGACTCTAGCACCTTTAGTTCCTTCTTATGTGCTTTGGATAACGGGCGGACGAGATTGGAAACTAGCTGATGAACCGAAACAAGATGGTACGAATTTACTTTGGGATGATTTTAAAGAACAATTGATGCCGGTGGATGAACCGCTTTCTTTAGGAATTCCTTATGAAATCAACACCCCGGAAATACCGGAACGCGATGGTGAAAATGTATACCAACAATTGTTGTGGAAAGATGTAAAAGGTTTTGACGCTTTTTTACTCAATCCCTACAAAGCCTTTAGCATGAACACAATGGGAAGTCGGTATTACAAAGACGATTATTCCGAAACAAAAGTGAGTATCACTGTCACGATTTCTTTGGGTCCCGTCATCGAATTGGCCCCTTTGGAAAATATCGATGACTTTGACCTCGCTCCTTTGGAACCCTTGGGAGAAGAAATTCCATTAGCACCTCTTGACCCTGTCGGTATTGCGCCACTTGATCCTGTCGTGCCGGAAGGAACATTAGAATTAACACCTATTAAAAAATAAAAATATTCAACAATTATTATGAACTCAATTTCTATTGTAATTAAGTTCATCAGTAATCAAGATATCTATTTGGCTTGTCAACCTTGTGATTTCATGCCATTGGCTCAATAGGTTAATGGTAAATAAATATTGATTAACTACTATTTTCAAAAACATATACTCATGAAACCAAAAATCCTTTTTTATTGTTTATTTCTTTTTGCTCTTTCTAGTTTTGCTCAAACAAATCCCATTTCCAATCCGAAAAATATAAACAAAGTGGATGAGGCAGCTATTCAAAAAGAGGTTAAAACCAAAGTAAGTCAAATTACATCGGAATCCCAAAAAATAATCAAAGCATCTGAATTGGCTCAGAAAAAAAACAATGAAAATTTAAATACTAAAATAGCATCTGAAATTGTTAAAAAGTCGAAAATCAAAAGGATTGATCCTGAGAGAATAATCAATCCCAATCAACCCGTAGTTTCAGAAGTGTATTATCCCGATCCTATTGGAGTAAAGCCTAATGGACAATTTGTGTTATGGGGAAGTAATTTGCAAACCAATACTGGTATAGCAGAAGTTACCGTTGTAATCGGATCAAAGACTTTGACTTGTAAACCCATGCCAAGCCTTTGTAGTGCTGATCGATTACAACTTGTCATGCCCGATTTTAGCGGAATCTCAGAACCGGTTAATGTTACATTAACTGTAAATAATGATGGCTTGAAATCGGATCCTGTAAGCGTTAAAGTTACACCTGAAATTGTGTCAACCTCTCTAGATTTTTCCTTGTTCATGAATCAATTAAGCCATGATAACCAACACTCTTCACCTATCTTAAAAGCCAATAATACTAATGAAGGCAAACACATATTTCTTATTGATGGCAATACCATTCTAAGCGTTTACCATTCTTGTAAATTGAATAATGAAAATGCTGCTACAGAATATACGGGTACAGATGAATGGTTTTCAACAACACAATTGAAAAATAATTGGGTTGTAAAACAAGTTGTTTTCTACGATATGGTCAATAAATGTGGAACTGTAGCTACTGGACAAACATCAGCAAATCTATCCACCTATCATCCAAATTCTCCTTCCTTACATACGAGAATAAGTTGGTATAACAATATAAATATGTGTTTCCAATCCATGTATATGGTAACTTATATAATTGAAGGACCAAAAGGCACAAATTATTGGTAATCGAATAGATTGCCAAATAACTACCAGACCATACTAAACTATTAAATATATTCAAATGTATATAGTAGTCATAGTTACCTAATACACTTTGAATTGTGGACGATTGATATTCAATATCTTGAAGTCTTGCGTTTTAAAGTCCTGAAGTCAATTTTTATTCGTAAAATATCAGCTTTTTATAAAACTTTATTTAAATGAAATATCTGTTTATCATTCTCCTCTCCCTAAATACGACCATCCAAGCGCAATCTACCCTAGAAGCCTTCATAGGCAAAGCTTCTGAAATGAAACTCCAAAAATGTGCTATCACTCGTCAAGAAGTTGCCGATTTTGAACAATCCATATTGCTTTTGCAGGAAGAATTAAATGTTAAATTGGAATTCCTCTATGCGGAAGCGGAATTGGAATCGGAAAAAAATGAAGAAATTGCCAATGCATTCGATCAAATGAGTGAAGAGGAACAACAAAAATATATAGATCAGGTGGCTGCCCAAAAAAAGTTGACTCAAAAGAACAATACCCAAACAATCGCAAATAATGCCACCCGAATGGAACTGATGAACAACCAAAAATCACTATCTGATAAAATTAGAGCCGACCAACTTAGAATTGAAAAAAGATACACCGATTTTGAAAATGACACCATTGAAAGAAAAATATTATTTGACAATATCTCCAGATGGGAAGCCGATTTGACCGAGCTAATGGGTATTGAATATGGACAAGCCCAAGAAGCAGAAAAACTATCACAAAATATAAAAGAGGCTCAAATAAAACTGTGTGATGAAAACGCAACGGTCTATCAAGATATTTTAATCCAACATTTTTCTATTATAAAAAGTTCAATAGAAGATTACAGAGCATTGGAACAAATCATGAATCAATTGATGCTTGCTACAGGGCAAATTCAAACTACCCAATCCACCTACGAAACTACCGGTATGAAATTACTGAACGATTATCTCAATAAATTGAGAGCAGCCTATTTTTACAAATTGTATTTCCCTGAAGATGAACATTGATTTTGATCGCATTGAAATAAAAATAAAACAACTTTTCAAATCTACACAAATCAAAAACCCAAAACCATGATAAAATTCAAAACTGGTTTTTACAAATTGTTCTTAGTATTAGGGTTAGTATCGCAACTTTCCGCACAAAATACTTCGCAACCAAGTTATCTCAGTGTTTACATTTCTGTTTCGGTTATCGATACTACTTATTATCCTTCTGCAAAAGATCCGGAGCAAATTGTAATTTCCAAAACCATCGTTGCCGGTCAATTGACAGGTCAAATCATGTCTTTCCGACTCAATCAATACATCAATAATCCTAAAACGAGAAGGGATTGCACGGCTGATACCCATTGCGCTCTTTTTTCAGCTTCTTCCGAACTCAAAAGTTTGGATGCAACGATGCCCAAAGCTGAACATTATCCCATCTATGTCACCCAAATCAACGAAACTCAAGAATACAAAGAGGTGAAAAACTACAGAAAATGGGTCGTGTCTGCTACCTCAAATATCTCTGGTATGAGTAGTGTAGAAGGCTTGTTCCTGGAAGTAAAGACCTACAATGCCCCCGAAGGTATGCTGCAACCTTTGACGCCCAAATACGTCATCGGTCTTTGGGGTGTTGGAGCAGGCAATGGCGGTTTTAATCAAAAAGCCTACGGAGAAGGTACCAAAATGATTTGGGATTCCTATAAAGAAACGCTCGTGCCTGTCGATGGTCCTTTTGCCATTATAATCCCCAAAACCATTGCCGACCCGGGACATGAGGTGGAAAGCACTGAAGTCTATGATCAAATATTGCTGGATGATTACAAAAAATTTGACCAATATTTGCTCAAACCCCTTGGCAATTTTAGAATTGGTAAATCTGCCAAAAGATATACTTTCGATGAAAATTATAGAGAGTGGAAACAAAATGTGGTGGTTAAAATTGATATAAGCCCTTCCTTTGACGAACCTGAATTGGCTCCTCTTGATCCTATTGGCATTGCTCCACTCGAACCGTATGTGCCGGAAGCATTCGAATTGGCACCACTCGACCCCGTAGGTATTGCGCCGCTCGACCCGGTTGCACCTGAAGGAACTTTTGAATTGGCACCACTCGAACCTGTTAAAAAATAATTTAACGAGAATGAAAAGTACAAATTTTAAATTCAAATTGGGTTTGTTTATCCCGGGGACGCTACTTACCTGTGCTTTTGCCAATGCGCAATATACCTACGAAATAGAAAAACCGGGCCATTTTATCTTTGTAAACGAACTAAAAAAATGTGCTCAAAATCCTAAAAATGATATAACAGCAAGTATTAAAAATACCAATAACCTCACAGATTGGGTTCATCAAAATTGTCAATTATTAAAAGAACCTAAAGGTTTTGATGCTCATGTGAGCATTTCCGGAAGTTTGTGTAATGAAGATAACACAAAAGCTTGGAACTACGGAGTGCAAAGCTACTTCAATATAGCGTTTAACTATTTTTATATGGAAAATGGAATGCACCATACCGCCACCGGTTGGTCAGCGCATTCGACTCGTTTCAATATCAACCAACCTATTTCTTTTATCAGTACTCCATTTGACGAAGTTGAATTTAAAAGTGGAAATCTACCGCATTTAAAAGAGCCTTTTGAAAAAGCACTTGCACACCTCAAAGCGTATTATCGTACTATGCCTGTATTGAAGGAAATAGGTCCCGGTGTGCGTTTGTTTGGTGCTACAGCAGGGAGTTGGTTTACCGGAAACATTCTTGTTTTCAATCCCGACCGACCCGATATTTGGAAACCGGTAACAGTTGATGAGATTATGAAAGCTCAATTGGACTACTATAAAATTAAGGAGGAAATTGACAGTATAGAACAGGATGTGATGCTGAAAGAATGGAAAAAAATGGGTTTTAAACCCGATGATAGTCAAAAAATGACCACTTCGGTCTATAAAGAAATGAAAAAAGAATACGAAGCATTTACATCCGAAGAATTAAACCAATGGGCTTACTCGGCTTCTAGTGAGAACGTCTCCATGATCAATGCTAAAGGTCAAGGATTGCCGGTTGTAAAGTTTAATCCCGATTGCTGGGATAAAACATTACCCACATCGGCTATCCAATTCAT
>JAABRF010000043.1 GCA_011391075.1 Flavobacteriia bacterium
ATTTTGATCAATACCAAATCAGGTAAAAAAGGTCAATCAAATGTTGAGTTTGACATCAAAACTGGTTTTAACGCCAACTTTATGCCAAGAAATGAAGTAATTGAATCTCCTGAAGAATACATAGCCATCAGTTGGAATGCTATGTACAACAAAGGGATAGCAACAAACGAACCCGATCCAGTTGCTTATGCCAATGCCAACTTATTTGGTGGACAAAGTGCAATTACTCCTCAATACAATATGTGGAATGTTACAGATGGTTCTCAATTAATTGACCCTAATACTGGAGAGGTTAGACCTGGAGTTACTAGAAGATACAGTCCAGAAGATTGGGAAGACTATGGTTTCAATTCTTCATACAGAACAGAAGCCAACGTAAGATTTAGTGGTGGTACTGAAAACGCAAAATATTTTTCTTCTATTGGATATTTGGATGATGAAGGTTATATCATCAATTCTGATTACAAGAGATATTCTGCTCGTTTAAACTTAACCCAAGATGTTAAAAAATGGTTGAAAACAAATGTAAACATTGGATATACCAATTCAGGTTATAATAACAATGGTCAATCTGCAGACTCAGGAAGTATTTTCTGGTTTGTAGATAATATTCCATCCATTTTCCCATTGTTTTTAAGAGATGCAAGTGGAAACATTGTTGAAGATCCAATTTTTGGTGGGAATCAATACGATTATGGGGTAGGAAGAGCCTTTGGTGGATTGACCAACTCTATTGCTGATGCTCATTTTGATGGCAGTTACGCTAAGAGAAATGAGTTAAATGGAAACTTGAGTTTTGATTTCAAAATTTTTGATTTCTTAAACTTTGAAACAAAATATGGTATTCAATACTTTAATGAAAAATACACCAGTGTAAATAATCCATATTATGGAAGTGCTGCAGGTTCAGAAACTTTTGGTTCTATCTATAAAGAAGATACTGAAGTTACCAATCAAAGTTTTCTACAATTGTTGAGATTTAAAAAAGACTTTGGAAAAAACAACTTAGAAATATTTGCTGCCCATGAAACAAATGAATGGGGTCGTAAATTGGATTATGCCAGCAAAAACAAAGTAGTTGTTCCTGGTATCGATGAATTGAGTAACTATATTATCACCTCTTCTCCTCCGGGTTCTTACGGTGATAGCTATACTCTTGAAAGTTATTTTGGTCAACTTAATTACAATTTTGACAACAAATATTATTTAACCGGAGCGATAAGAAGAGATGGTTCATCAAGATTCTTAAATGACAAATGGGGTACTTTTGGTTCAGTAGGAGCCTCTTGGGTAGTTTCTGGAGAATCTTTCTTTGAAAATAAATTGGTTAGTTATTTGAAAATCAAAACCAGTTATGGTATCTTAGGAGATCAAGATGGTGTAGGTTTATATTCAGGATATAATACTTTTGGAGTAGACAATGTAAATGACAATTATTCTCTTTACATTTCTGGAGACGGATATCCTGAATTAACATGGGAATCTTCAAAAATGTTCCAAACCGGTATCGAAGCCAGTTTTGGAAAATATGTTGATGTGAATTTAGATTATTACAGAAAAAATACGGATAATTTATTATTCAACAGAAGAGTTGGTCCTTCTCAAGGTATCGCAACCATCATCGTAAATGACGGTCAATTGAGAAACAGTGGGTTTGAATTTGATATCAATTCTCATTTGGTAAGTAAAGATAATTTCAAATTGAATTTCTCTATAAATGGGGAAATCATGAAAAATGAAATTACTACAATGCCTGTAGATCCATCAACAAATTTACCTAAGATCATTGATACCTCTAATGCTCCTTATGCATGGACAGAAGGTCGCTCTATCTTTGATTTCTATGTAAGAGAATGGGCAGGTGTTGACCCAGCTGATGGTGTTGGTATGTGGTATCAATATTTTAATGATATCAACGGTAATGGTTTATATGATGGTACAGCCGAACAAGTATTATCATTATATGATTATCAAATTGACAATCCGGACGTAGTGTTGAGTAAAACAGTTACTAAAAACTATTCTGTTGCTACTCAACAATTTATTGGTAAATCAGCGATTCCAAAATTACGTGGAGGTTTCAGATTTAATGCTAGCTTCTTAAAAGATTTCGAATTTGGAGCTCAGTTTATTTATAGTTTAGGTGGATATGCTTATGACTATCAGTATGCAGGTTTGATGGATAACGGTGCTATTGGAAGCAACAACTGGCATATAGACATCAGAGACAGATGGATGCAACCTGGTGATATTTCTGAAATTCCAAGATTGAATAGTGAATTAGACACAAATGTTGCATCTACTTCTTCTAGATTTATTCAAAAATCAGATTATTTAGGTTTGAATAACGTGATGTTAGGTTACAATTTACCATCAGACTTCATCTCAAGAATTGGTATAGAAGGTTTGAATCTATCATTAACTGCTGATAATTTATATATGTTAACTGCCAGAAAAGGATTCAATCCAACGACTTCTGAAGCAGGTTCTACGAGTACTTATAACTATTCTCCTCTTTCTACGTTTACATTAGGAGTAAGAGTTAAAATCTAATTTTAAAAACTAATAACAATGAAAAATTATTTTAAATTTTCAATTTTTTTGGTATTCCTTTTGGCTTATACCACGAGTTGTAACAAAGATTATTTGGAAACGCAACCAAATGGTCAGGTATTTACAACTGAACAACTAGCAGGTGCTGGTGAATTCAATCCAGAAATTGCTGGAGGCTTGGTTACAGGGATTTATTCTACAATGGTACAAACCGGAACTGGTGGAACCACAGGCCATGACGACTTTGGACAAAAAGGATATGATATTTACGGTGATATGCTCTCTGGTGATATGGCGCTATCAATAAGTACTTATGGATGGTATACTACTATTACCCAATTTCAAGCCACACAAGATTATACTTACAATGACACATACCAAGTATGGAGATACTACTATAGAGTAATTAGAGCTTGTAACGTAGTGATTGATATATTAGGTGGAACTGATGTTGTTCCTGAATTGGTTGAAAACCAATATATGATGGGACAAGCTAAAGCATTAAGAGCTCAATCCTATTTTTATTTAACACAATATTTTACAGAAAGTTACAATCCTACTGCTGAAATACTTCCAATTTACATTACTTCTTTGGATCAAAACGGACCTAAAGTAACTACTCAAGTTATCTTTGATCAAATTTTTGAAGATTTAAACGATGCCGTTACTTTGTTAAATGGTTTTGAAAGAGTAGGTAAATATCAAGTTGATCAAAATGTTGCCAAAGGAATTTTAGCCTATGTTCATGCTTATGTAGGTAACAACGAAGAAGCTAAAGATATAACCGATGAAATTATTTTGACTAATGAATATCCTCTGACAACTTCTGCTCAATCAGTTGCAGGGTTTAATGATTTAGCAACTCCAAGTTGGATGTGGGGATTTGATATCACTTTAGATACCGGATTAGACTTAGTTTCATGGTGGGGTCAATGTGATATCTATACTTATAGTTATGCTTGGGCAGGTGACCGTAAAGTAATGGATAATGCGTTATTTGCTCAAATTCCAACAAATGATATCAGAAGAACTCAATTCTTAAACAACACATCTTCAGGTTACCACTTGAGTCCTTGGAAAAAATTCTTCCACCCTGCAAGAGTAATTGGTGGGCAAAGAAATATTACAACGGATTATGTGTATATGCGTATCGATGAAATTTATTTATTGAATGCTGAAACTGCTGCAAAATCTGGAGATGAAGTTATGGCAAGACAACGTTTGAAAGATTTATTGGCATTGAGAGTACCAAGTACTACTTATGTAGATGCTTTAACCGGTAATGCCCTTCAAAATGAAATTTACAAACAAACCAGAATTGAATTATGGGGTGAAGGAAAAGCTTACTTGCTCGTTAAACGTAATCAAGCTACTATCGTTAGAGGTACCAATCACTTATCATTTGTAGGTGTGCCAATTCCTTACAACGACGACAAATTGACTTTCCCAATTCCACAAGCGGAAATTCAAAATAATCCTTTTATTGACTAATTAAACGCCTTATAAAATGAAAAAAATATTTTATTTCCTAGTTTTTTCTTTCTCATTGGTACTGTTTAACAGTTGTGAGAAAGAAGCAGACAATCTTAAATATGTGTCATTCGAAAGTGGTACATATAAGTTTGGAGTAAATTTAGATGGATCTAGTACCCGAGCAATCAAGGTATATTCAACTAAAATAATGGATTCCGACAGGACATTTAACATTAGAGTAAATACAACTGCAACCACTGCAGATCCTGCTTCTTATGTAGTTCCTACAACAGTTACTATTCCTGCAGATTCCAATGTGGGCACTTTTAATGTTACTATTTCTGATTTAAACATTGGTGATGGTAAAGATTTAGTAATTGAATTTGATGGTGACGAAGAGTATTACAATGGAAATTCTATTACTTTAAAAGTGAGTCAATTATGTCCATTAAATGAAGTCTTTTTATATTTCTTATTTGATGGTTATCCAGAAGAAACTTCATGGGAATTACAAGATTCATTGGGTAATACAGTTGCTTCAGGTGGAGGAGATGGATCTTATGATGGTCTTGCTGAACTTGAAATCCCATTATGTCTTGAGGATGGAACTTATACTTTAACAGTATATGACGTATATGGAGATGGCATGTACGATGGTAGTATTGTAGGTAGTTTCAAATTATATGGTGGAACTACAGTATATGCAACAGATAGTGGTAATTTTGGAGATTCTTCTTCAATTACTTTCACTCTTCCATAATTAAAAAAATATTTATTTTTTAAAAGGCTGTCTTTAATTAGGCAGCCTTTTTTTATTTCAAATATTCAAATTAACTGAATTCAAAATTTACCTTTCACACTTTTCTAATTAAAATAAAAAAATTAACTTTGGCTCAATCGCATAAATAAGCAGTGAAAATTAATAAAGATTACAATATAAAATTTATAAAAACGCTAGCTTTAAAACATGACTATATGTGATTCTATTAATATTATAACGCTCAAAAAGCAAATCTCTTCAATATTCCCTTTTCAATTTCTCATAAGGGAACAAGCGCAACCTCTTAAAATTTCTTATTTGCAAATTCAGGGATTTCTTCCATTAGTTAAATAATAAATGAATATATAACAAGTACTTTCAAAACCTTTCCAAATCCCAATAGACGAATAATTACTTTTCAAACAAATGAATAGATCAATAATCTTATAATAATCAATATATTAGGTGAAGCTTTATACAAAATATAATATTATTAGAAGCAATATACATGGCCTAATTTATATTTATTTTATTAAAAATGTTATTTATTCAGCAAAAAATAAAAAAATTAATATCTTTGTTGTCGAGAAGTTTATTAAAGAATAGTATCATTAATAATTTATAAACCTAAATCAATGAAAACAAAATTACTTTTATTATTAACTTTAACTTTAAATGGAACATTTCTATTTGCCCAATGGACTGTTCAAAATACCGGATTTGCAACAGCATCTCGTGGCATCAAAAATATCAGTATAGTGGATGCTAATGTCGTTTGGGCAACTGCATATGACGGAAGCAGTAGCAATGCTAATGTACAAGAATTTACCAAAACAATCAATGGTGGGACTACTTGGACTCCTGGAACAATCAATGTTGGCAATACGGGTTCCGGAATTGCAATGATTCATGCTGAAAGTGCTCAAGTTGCTTGGGCTGTTGCTTATCCCAATGCAACTGGACAACCACAAGGAATTTTCAAAACAAGCAACGGAGGAACTAGTTGGGCCAAACAAACAACTGCTACTTTTTCTGGAGCAGATGGATTTGCCAATGTGGTTTATTTTTGGGATTTGAATAATGGCTTTTGCATGGGAGATCCAAATGGTGGGTATTTTGAAATTTATACAACTACCAATGGCGGTACCAATTGGACAAGAGTACCCCAAGCTAATATTCCTGCTAATTTAAGTGGTGAATATGGATATGTAGGCCAAGTTGTAGGGGTTGGAGATACCGTATTTTTCACTACCAACAAAGGTAGGATCTATAGATCAACAGATAGAGGAACTAATTGGACCGTAGTTCAAAGCCCGATTACAGATTTTGGAAGTGAATTATCGAATGGTGAAATTGCCTTTAAAGATAGTAACATTGGTTATATTGTAAATAATGAACCTCTATTTTATGTAACTACGAATGGTGGAACAACTTGGGACATAGTTTTCGCTGATTCCGGATCTCATTTTCGCGACGATGTTTGTGTAATTCCCGGAACAAATACTGTAATGACTACAGGTGCAAGCTCTTCATTAAGTGGTTCTTCTTACACCAATAACAATGGACAAACATATACTATGGTTGATACTGAACAACATACAGATGTTCAATTCTTTGATGCATCTACCGGATGGGCAGGTGGTTTCAGTACAAGCTCAACTGTAGGCGGAATGTTTAAATGGTCTGGTCCAGCTTTCTTGGGTATCTCAGATAATCTTCTAGAAAAAGGATTCACAGCATATCCAAACCCCGTTATCAACATACTACAAATGCAAGCAAACGAAACGATTGACAGTGTAGTAATTTATAACCTATTGGGTCAAGAAGTTTATGCCTCTCAACCAGGTGTTTTAACCCATACTATTGATATGAGTATGCTTCCAAATGGAACCTATATAGCTAAAATTGGAATCGACAACATTGAAGGTTCTGTTAAAATTATTCGCTAACAAATTTTTTATTATAAAAAAACCTGTTATGTAATGATAACAGGTTTTTTTTTACCTAAACTTCAATCAAATAAAAAGTAAAATTCCATCTTTTTTATATTTATTATACTATTTTTGATTTTTTATTAAATCCAAATTAATCATGAAACCTGTACAATTTTACCCATTCCTATTCATTAGTTTTATTTTAATATTCTCTTGTAATTCAGATTCTGATATCAGTAAATTGAGGAATCAACATGCTTATTTTTTGGAAAATAGTCCTGTTAAAAACATCAACCATTTATCCAAAAAAGAGCGAAAAGAATTGGGAATTCCAAATGAAAAGTATTTGGAAAGAATGTGGGAATTAACTATGAATCCGTCGTTAGGTTATCCAACAACAGAAAAACTTTTTGAAATTCAAAAAGAATTAGATAATAATAGAAGTGTTCCCGGAGATGCTTTAAATGCATGGATTGAAAGAGGTCCCAATAATGTAGGAGGAAGAACAAAAGCCTTATTATTTGACCCAAATGACTTGACTTATAAAAGAGTTTTCGCTGGTAGTGTGAGTGGTGGATTATGGAAAAATGATGATATAACTTCAAATTCGAGCCAATGGCAATTGATGAATTTTCCGGAAAATGTAGCTGTATCTTCCCTACAAGTTGATGTAAATAATTCTCAAATTTTTTATGCAGGTACCGGTGAATCATACACATATGGATCTGTTAATGGTAATGGTGTATGGAAATCTATAGATGGTGGAAATAATTGGTTCCATGTGTTTGGAGGTATAACAGGTGCTACTGTCTTCAATACAAACGCTTTACTCCACATCAATTCACCTGTTTCACTTGAAGGAGATTATAATGGATTTAAATCATCTTTTGGCCCTCAGAATTTCAACATTACGGCCAATTTAGCCCTGGTAAATGATGGAAGTGTCACTCCTACGTTAAGTTGTTTTACCTTGACAAATGCTTCAGAAATAAATGGTAAAATTGCTGTAATTGAAAGAGGAACTTGTCTTTTTGTAGATAAGATTACTTATGCTCAAAATGCAGGTGCTATCGGTGTTATCATGATCAATAATTCCGGTGGAAACCCTATCACAATGGGTGGTGATTTAGCCGATGATATCGTTATCCCTGCTATCATGATATCCAAATCGGAAGGAATGGCATTATTGAGTAGTTTGAATAACAATGAAACCATAAATGCTACCCTTTCAAGTGTTGAAAACCAATTTAGTGGTGCTTATATTATACCGGGTCAAACCCATATTAATGACGTTGTAACAAGAAATAATGCTAATACAACCGAAATATATGTGGCCGTTGGTGATTCTTATTATTCAGATGCTAGTCCGGTTAATATTATGGGAACATCTTATCAAGGCATCTATAAATCGGTTGATGGTGGTTCGACATGGGTTAAATTATTCTTACCCAACACAGCCTCTGGTTATCCTTATACTCCCAATGATTTAGAAATAGGTCCCGATAACACCATATGGATGTCAACGACCAGAAGTCCATGGTATGGTATTGAAGGTGGTGGTTCGATATTTTCTTCTACTGATGGTGAATTATTTACCTTAAAATACACTTTCACCAATGGAAAAAGAACGGAAATCTCAGTTTCAAAATCCAATCCCAATAAGTTATATGTTTTAATTGATGTGAATGATACCAGTAATCCAACTGCTATTTACAAAACAACAAATGGATTTTCATCTGTAAGTTCAGTATCTCTTCCGGTTGATGGCTACATCGGAATACCTTCAAATGATTTTACAAATGGGCAAGGATTCTATGATTTGGCAATTGAGGTTGACCCCAATAATGACGAAACCGTTTATGTTGGTGGAATTGATTGGTTTAAATCCTCCAATGGAGGAAGTTCATGGTCTCAAATTACTGCAGGTTATGGTGGCTCTGGTTCTTCTATACATCCTGACCAACATGGAATTTCATTCTCCGGTTCCAATAAAATAATAATCGGTCACGATGGTGGTGTTGCCTTTTCATTAAATGGTGGCGCTTCATTTAGTCCCAGAATAAACAACTACAATACGGTTCAATTTTACCATATGGGTGTAGCTCCAACAACTGCATTAACAGGTGATTATTTCATTGGAGGCTCACAAGATAATGGCACTCAACTATTTGCCAATGCATCTGCCGGAATAAACGGTTCTACACAAGCCTATGGAGCTGATGGTGGTTATTGCTTTTTTGATCAGGATGGAACCGAAAAGTATTATATAACTAATATTTATTACAACAACAATATAAGACTCTATAACTATGCAAATGGTACTACCCGTACTATTAATTCGGAAAGTACTAACAAAGGGGAATTTATCACCCAACAATCACTTGATTCCAAACAAAATATCTTGTATTCAAATTATACTACTTACGATGCTGCAAACGCTGCCAATAATGTTTATCAAATTAGAAGATATAAAAGTTTATTGAGTGGAACCGTTCAAACAGCTTTAATTACCGGATTTACGAATAGTTTAACTGCAATGAAAATTTCACCTTTTGGCACTACAACCGTTGCTACTCTTTTTGTAGGTCAACAAGATGGAAAATTATTCAAGGTCAACAATGCTCAATCTACATCTTATTCGCTTGTAGAAATTACAGGTTCTGAATTTGTTGGAAGCATTTCAGATATCGAATTTGGCGAAACTTCAAGTGAGATTTTTGTAACCATGTATAATTATGGCGTTAAAAGTGTTTGGTATACTTCAAATGCAGGTACCTCATGGACATCAAAAGAAGGTGATTTACCTGATATGCCTGTAAATTGCATTCTGAGAAATCCTTTGAGACCCGATCAAGTTATCATTGGTACCGATTTGGGTGTATGGTGGACTCAAAATTTTTCGGATGCAAATCCCAATTGGTATAGAGGAGATAACGGTATGAAAAGTGTAAAAGTTACCAACTTAGAACGTAGAAATGACAATATGGTTTTTGCCTCAACATACGGAAGAGGTATTTTTTCAGGTCAATTTACTGCTGCTGATGGAACTATTGGAATAGCTGATTCAATAGACAATACAAGTGCTTTACTCAGTCCTAATCCGGCTAAAGATTTTACAGTCTTAACTTCAAAAATTGAATTAATAAACCCAATTGTATACATTTATAATACAAATGGACAATTGGTTAATACCCAAAAATATATTGCGAAAAATTCAAACTTTAGGATAAACACGAATCAACTTAAATCTGGATCTTATGTAGTTAAAATCCAAACCGACCAAAATCAATTCAGTTTAAAATTGATAGTCAACTAAGTAAAAAGGAGGGTTTTTTAACCCTCCTTTTTTTTTTACATTCTACCTCGTTTCAAATACCCAAAAATATCCTTGAAATTTGTAGTTAATACAAACCGGATTTTTTCTTCGTAATGAGGTCCCGCAATTTCCCATCCATTGTTGGAGTGCAATGGAAAATATACTTCCAAGAAGTTATTAATAAAATTAAATCTAATACCCTTATCGTGTATAAAATAAACCGATCGATCTCTGTTTTTCACCAATCCGACATCATTGTAGATTTCAAACCATTTCCACAATCCTATACTAGTATTGAGTGTTGTCAACCATTGATTGGCAAATGAAACCGGCATATTAGATTTAATTCCTCCTTCATTCATGATAAATTGTTGACTGAAAAAACCGGTTGATTCTGACCTTCCAAAATACCCATACCTAAACAAATAATCATTGGGACGATTTACGGCATAGCTAAAATAATCGGAAGTTGTATCATTGTTTAAAAAAACACCGGCAAATAAACGTGCTTCAAATTGCTGGTTGGAATCGGTCATTCTTCTAAATTTCACTTCCGTATACAATTTGGTAAACTTATTTCCTAATTCTACATCTGCATTAAATAAAAAATTGTTGATTAGAGCAGGATTACTATAAATATAATTTGCGTGAAAAACACCGTATTTATATGAATCTGCCGGCAAAGTAGATAATGCGTCTCTATCCTTATTTACCAAAGTATAAAATATATTTATGGCTTTACCTTGCACCGATCTCAGATAATTCCTTTTGAAAAATATTTGCCCAAATGTTGTAAAAGTACGATAAGCCAATTCGGGTTTATAATGAAAATAACTCCCAAAAAAACCGGCAGTCATACTGTTGACCTTTGAGTTTTCAAAATATTTATTATACTTCAAAGCATACGAACCGGTTAAGGTAGCACTTTTGAATCCAAAAGATGGAGTCAAACTAAATTCGTAATTTTTTTTAAAAAAAGTTTTATTATGAATGGTATTAGCCAAAGTTATTCCATCGTAATAATTGTAAAAAAACTTGGGTTCCAAAAAGATTTGGGAATGATAGGGATCTTCAGCATCCATTACAAATCTGATTTGCAAAGGTTTGTCAAACCATTTGTTTTTCGAGTTCTCCCAATTGTTTTTCAAATTAATTTCAGGAATATAACTCTCATAATTCAACATCCATTTTTTTTCACTTTGATTGGGAACTTTGATTGAATGCAGTGAATCTGATTGAACAAACCAATACTTACTGATGATATTTTTTTTATCTAATCCATAGAGTGAAATGGGCATTTTAGGCAAACCACCTTTTATTGATATTTGAATCGAATCGGTGGTTAACTCCATTTTGTGAATACTAAAATCCAAATTATGATCAGAATGAATATAGGTATCGAAAAACCAATTTAAATCATGATTGGTTTCCCTCTCCAAAGCTTTTTGAAACACATTTGAATTAGAATGAGGCTTCAAACCTTCAGCATAAAAAGCTTGAGTGGCATTTTTAACAGGTTCGTTACCCAAATAATCTTCCAGATACTTCAAGCTAAGTGCTGTTTTAAACCTATTGGCTATGGTACGATTGTAATTGGTCAATGAATCAGTTGACATGATTAAAGCTTGGTCATGATTCTGTCTAGCCACATATTGATAAGCCCATAAATAACGTTGGTTAAATCGCATCTTGGATAAATAATAGGATTTGATTCCCCAAATCTTAGAAATATTACCTATGAGTTTTTGTTCAGGATAATTCATTTCAACATATTTCAACATCAAATAATGAGGCAACCCTTCTCTCAACCAGGCATTATTGCGGGTATGAGTCACTACACTTTGATCTATGTATGTTTTAGACAAAGTTTGAAACATTCGTAAATCCCATTCAAATGTGTCGGAAAAAGGCCTTAGAAAGCCTGGCAGTTGGTTAAACCCATACAGTGGATTATTTTCATAATCACTTTGAGAAATCATTATTTTGCTTTGCGGAAAATCACCCAAATAACCATTTAAAAAATTCAATTGACGATTCAATAAGTCTTTTTTTAGATCCAAACTAATCTCTATAGCGTTCAAATTTGTACTAATCAATTTAGTGTCAGTTTGTATATCCAAATACGGAATTTCAGGTTGTATAGCCAATTCAAAATTGAGAATACCCTTACCTTCCAACCGAAACTTTCCATCTTGTAAGGGCTGAACATGTAGATTTGATTGAATCTCGTATGATGGTGGGACTTCTATTGTAACATCATAATCGGTGGGATTTTGATACAAATCATTTTGATTTAAATGAGACATCAATTGCCAACCATTTTCAAAAACAGCAGGAATCAAATACCAATATCTCAATTGGTAATGTTCCTTATCAAAACCATATCCTGTAAAACGGTTGTTGGGAATTTTAATATCATAATCAAAAAACAATTCTATAGAATCTCTAGGCTGAATAGGTTGGTTTAATTGAATTTCAATTTGATCAATAGATTGCGTTTCTCTTTTCCACAATACCGAAATATCATCGACCAAAATACTGTGAATATTGGTAAATCCTCGATTTTTATCTGATGCAAAAAAGAACTTCTTGCTATAATTCTCAATAAATCGTTTCCCTAAATTGGAGTTCTTATCAGAAAAGGCATGATTCCAATCGTGCACATAAATACTGTGCATTACTTGATTACTGGTATTGAAATATTGAATCTTTTGATGAATGCGCATTAGGTTATTTTCAGGAAATAACACAACCTGCATTTGCACTTTATCATGCTGACTTTTTACACCAACTGAAGCTAAAAAAATAAATATTATTATTAATTGAAAAATATATTTGATCAAAATGCGCTATTTAATTACAAACCAACGCAAAATAACACATTTAAACAAGAAAAAACACACATTAAAATATTAAAAGAAAAAAATTTAATAAATCAGTCGAACTCAAATTTAAAAAAATATTTGTTTGAATGAAATCCATTAAACACCTGAATATCTATAGATTAGGAATTAAATAAAAATAGAATTCTAAATATAAAATAAAAATAATGAGGCATTGAAAAATGAAATTACATCAAAAAAAATACTCATATTTCATAAATAATCGTTAATAGCACGGTTTTTGTGTTAAAATTATCTAAATATAAAAACATTGTATTCAGGTTTGATGTACTTTTGACACATGCGAAAATCCACGTTTATTTTAATCATTTTGGTCATGAGTTTTGCACTCATTGGAACTATTTTGGTCCAAATTTCATGGATTCGAAATTCAATTCAGAGTTTGGAAACTCAATTTTCAAGTGATGTTTACAAAGCAATGGATGTAGTCAACAGAAGTGTAGAAAATAAAGAGTTGATGGATTTCTACATCAAATATAGCAATTTGTCAAAAAATCAAAGATATGCTACTGAAGCTGAAATTCAAAGCATCATTTTTGAACAAATCGATACGACAAACAATGAAAAATTCACTTATGCACGTACGATTTTGGAACAGAAGTATAAAGTTCCCACCGATTTACTATTGGAAGATTCGCTTACATTAAAAAGGACTTTTAGCAAAAGAGATATTATGGTAACCAAACAATACGTCAATAACGACGACTTGAAAAATTTACCATCAGAAGAAAAACAATCCCGTTTTGAAGAATTGACTTCACTTGATAAAGACTTTTTAAAGGATCTTTACTATGAAAATTCAAAAAAAATTCCTTTACACTTCCGTATCAATGCGGGAAAATTACAGGATAAATTGAATTTTCAGTTGCATAGTATGGGAATTACAACTCCTTTTAAATTTGCCATATATGATAACGGCAAACTCACATCTGTTAAATCGGGTCTTTTTTCATTAAAAAAGGGAAAAACATATCAATTACCAATTTTTATTGGGAATGAAGGTCAAAGTAATTATCAATTGTACATCAATTTTCCGGACAAAACCAGTTTTATTTTGAGTGGAATTGCAAAAAATCTGATTTTGTCTATTTTCTTCACTTTAATTATCATTGGAGTATTTGCTGCAACTCTATTTCAGTTGAAAAAACAAAAGCAAATTTCAGAAATCAAAACTGATTTCATCAACAACATGACGCATGAGTTTAAAACACCTATTGCCACGATTAATTTGGCTTTAGATGCCATTAAAAACCCAAAAGTAATCAAAGATGAAGAACGAATTTTGAATTATGTCAACATGATTCGAGAGGAAAATAAACGCATGCATGCACAGGTTGAAACTGTTTTAAGAATTTCGAAATTGGATAAAAATCAATTGAAAATAGACAAGGAAGCTGTAGATATTCATGAGATTTTGGAAAGTGCTTTGTCACATGTCAAATTGATGATTGACAATAAACAAGGTCATTTAAAATTAGATTTTCAAGCCATTCAAACCGATGTGTTGGGAAATGTATTTCACTTGACCAATGTTTTTATAAATGTTTTAGATAATGCCATCAAGTATTCTCCTGAGATACTAGATGTGACTGTTAAAACTGAAAATATTACCAATGCCATTTTAATTCATATCCAAGACAAAGGAATGGGAATGAATAAAACAGTACTCAAACACATTTTTGATGAGTTTTACAGAGAAGAAACCGGAAATGTACACAATGTGAAAGGTCACGGGCTTGGTTTATCTTACGTCAAAAAAATAATTGAATTACATCAAGGTAAAGTAATGGCCGAAAGTGAGAAAGGAAAAGGTAGTACATTTACAATAAAACTAAATTTAATATAAATTTTAAAACATTTAAAATCTTAAATATTACTTAAATTTTTAAGTTAAATATTGAATTATTCAATAATATTTAAGAATTATCGTTATCTTTATAGTGCCCAATTCATAATTAATAACCCAAAAAGTCAACAATTGAAAATTCAACATATTTCAAATCATTTAGTGGCTTTTAAAAAATCATCTTAAAATGAAAAAAACTCACATTTTATTAGTTGAAGACGACCCAAATTTTGGGAGCGTTTTACGAGATTATCTTATACTCAATGATTTTGATGTAACCCTTGCCAAGGATGGCTTGGAAGGATTTGTAATGTTTAAAAACAACGAATACGACATTTGTATTTTAGATGTCATGATGCCAAGAAAAGATGGATTCTCTTTAGCAGAAGACATCCGAAAAACAAACACTCAAATTCCAATTATTTTCTTGACTGCCAAAACCATGAAAGAAGATGTTCTTAGAGGTTATCAGGCAGGCGCAGATGATTATTTAACCAAACCGTTTGATTCTGAAGTACTTTTATTAAAGATTAGAGCTATCTTTCAAAGAAAGGACAAAGATGTTCTCAAAGAAGAAGAAGATTTCGATTTCACAATCGGATCATTCCAATTGAATTCTAAATTACGTCAACTCACCTTTAAAAATGGAGAACCTCAAAAGTTATCTCCCAAGGAAAACAAATTATTGAAAATGTTGGTTCAACATAAAAATGATTTGATGCCACGCGAATTGGCTTTAACCAAAATATGGAGAGATGATAATTATTTCACTTCCAGAAGTATGGATGTATATATCGCCAAACTTAGAAAATACCTCAGTGTAGATGATAAAGTAGAAATCATCAACATACATGGTGAAGGATTTAGACTCGTAGAAAAATAAATCTACTTGACAAAAAACCCCGAATAATTCGGGGTTTTTCATTTAATAGCATAAAAAAAACCCGTTTGAAAAAACGGGTTTACTACAAGTATCAAACTTATATTATTTTTTGAATTTGTCGTATTTTGATTTGAATTTATCAATACGTCCGGCTGTATCAACCATTTTGTGTTTACCGGTATAGTATGGATGTGAAGTTCTAGAAATCTCCAACTTCATCAAAGGATATTGAACACCATCAACTTCGATTGTTTCTCTTGTATTAACAGTAGATTTAGTGATGAAAATTTCTTCATTTGACATATCTTTGAATGCCACTAATCTGTAATTGTCCGGATGTATACCTTTCTTCATTATTATTGAATGTTTATTTTTGAGTGTGCAAATTTAATTATATTTTTGAAACCACAAAATAAGTATCTAACTATTTTTCATTATGATTCACAAATTCAGTCCAATACCTTTAAATAAGAGCTTTTTATTGCTTTTTACACTTTTCGTTTTGAGTTCTTGCGACCAAAAGTACGTTTTCAAATGGGAAACCCCAATCGAAATTAACATTGACAAACCGCTCCATATTCAAGTAATTGAAGAGCAAAATAAAACTATTGACAAAATCATATATAAATTGGATGGTCAAGAAGTAAAAGGTAACACTACACTTGATATTTCAAAATATCGATTGGGTAAACATGCCATCGAAGCTGAAGTCTTTTATGGTTCTAAATCAAAAGTATTAACCAAAATTGTGACTTTTTTGGCAGCCAAAGAACCCAAAGTATACCTTTATAAAATCATCAATACCTATCCCCACGATAAGGAAGCTTATACCCAAGGCTTGGAGTACCACAATGGTTTTCTCTATGAAAGTACAGGTAAAAACGGAAGTTCATCTTTACGTAAAGTAGATTTGAAAACAGGAAAAGTCTTGCAAAAAATTGAAGTTCCTTCTCAATATTTTGCAGAAGGCATGACTATTTTAAATAACAAAATATACCAATTGACTTGGCGTGAAAGCATCGGTTTTGTGTATAATTTATCTGATTTTAGTCAAATTGGGACTTTTGCTTATCAAAAAAGTAAAGAAGGTTGGGGTTTGACCAATGATTCCAAAAAGCTCATCAAAACAGACGGAACAGAAAAAGTTTGGTTTTTGGATGCCGAAACTCAAAAGGAAATGGGATTTGTAGAGGCTTATACCAATCAGCAAAGTGTTTCCGATTTAAATGAATTGGAGTTTATTGAAGGTAAAATTTATGCCAATGTCTATCAAAAAAACATCATTCTCATTCTGAACCCGGAAAACGGAGCTATTGAAGGAATTGTCGATTTAAATGATTTAGAAAAAGAAGTCAGAAAAACTCAAGATTTGATTTCTCAAGATGAAGTACTCAATGGAATAGCCTATGATGCAAAAGGAAACCGTATTTTTGTAACGGGCAAACATTGGAGTAAATTATTTGAAATACAGCTTATTGAAAGACCATAGCTTTCAAAAACGATTTGATTCAAACTGATTATACCATCAATATTCTTGAGATATTCATGATTACAAAATATCTCTGCTTAAAATACTAAAACTTATACTTTCTATATGAATTACAAAAAACTAATTACTTACGCCATTGCATTCGTCAGTTTTATATTGGTTGCATTGATCTATTTTGCTCCCGTTTTGGAAGGTAAAAAAATACTCCAAAGTGATATTGTACAATTCACCGGTATGTCCAAAGAAATTCAGGATTTCCGAGCCGAACATCATTCTGAACCGTATTGGACAAATGCCGCATTTGGTGGTATGCCGGCTTTTCAAGTAAGCTCCTATTTTCCTTACGATTTTATTAAAAAAATTGACGATTTAATTCGGTTTTTACCACATCCAGCCAATTACTTATTTCTGTATTTTATCGGATTTTTTGTATTGTTAAGTGTCTTTAAAGTCGATTGGCGTCTGGCTATTTTTGGATCTATAGCATTTGGTTTATCTACTTATTTCATAATCATTTTAGGTGTTGGACACAATGCCAAGGCACATGCAATTGGCTACTTTCCATTGGTACTTTCGGGTGTTATATTGGTTTTCCAACAGCGCTATTTTTGGGGTTTTGTTGTCACTACTTTGGCTTCAGCCCTAGAAATTACTGCAGGCCACGTACAGATGACTTATTATTTACTCTTTGTTTTGATGGCTTTAGGCATTTCAGAATTTATCAAAGCCATTCAAGACAAACAATTACCTGTATTTTTCAAAAGTGTAGGTATTTTATTGGTTGCGGCAATTTTGGCAGTAGGCATGAATGCCAATCATCTTTTACCAACCCGAGAATATGCCAAAGAAAGTACGAGAAGTAAAAGTGAATTGACCCTTCAACCTGATGGTAGTCCGCGAGAAATTACAGGTGGATTGGACAAAACCTATATAACTGAATACAGTTATGGTATCGCTGAAACTTTCAATTTGTTTATTCCTCGATTTATGGGTGGCGGAAACGCTGAAGATTTGGGAAGAGATTCTGAGACCTATCGTTTTCTAAAGGATCAAATTGGAATAAAACAAGCTAAAGATTTTGCCACTCATGCTCCTACTTATTGGGGAAACCAACCTATAGTAGCAGCACCGGCATACATAGGGGCCATTTTTATTTTCTTATTTATCATGTCTCTATTTATTTTACCCAAACAAACTAAATATTGGTTATTGGGTAGTATTGTTTTGGCTTTGTTGTTGAGTTGGGGAAAAAATCTAAATTTTCTCACCGATTTTTTCATCGATTATGTTCCCATGTATGACAAATTCAGGGCTGTTTCAAGTATTCAAGTTATTCTAGAACTCAGTATCCCTATAATGGGAATGCTTGCTTTGCAACAATTTTTATTCAACGAAGATTTAGTAGGAACTCAAAAGAAAAAAGCCCTACTCTACTCCACTTATATTACTGGTGGTATTGCACTATTCTTTCTGGTTTTTGGCCGCAGTTGGTTCTCATTTGAAAGTGCAATGGATGCTGAATATGACAAAATGATTCCCGGCATGGCAGATGCTTTGATTCAAGATCGTAAAACAATTTTCACTTCCGATAGCCTACGAACACTTATTTTGGTCGTATTGGTTGCAGCAACACTTTGGCTTTGGCTTAAAAACATACTCAAAGTTGTACCTGTAATTTTAATTATAGGTTTCCTTATGGTTTATGATTTGGCTTCAGTAGCTAAGAGATATGTAAACAAAGAAGACTTTGTAAGAGCTTCTCAAGTAGAACAACCTTTTGAAGCAACAGCAGCTGATTTGGCTATTTTGGAAGACAAATCACATTATAGAGTTGCCAATTTCAATGTAAATCCTTTAAACGATGGAAGTACTTCCTATTTTCACAAATCCATAGGTGGATATCATGCTGCTAAACCGAGAAGATATCAAGAATTGTTTGATTATCAAATTGCCAAAAGCAATTATGAAGTGCTCAACATGTTGCATACCAAATACATTATTGGAAGCGATCAACAAGGTGAAACGCAAGTTCAGATCAATGAACAATCCTATGGAAATGCTTGGTATGTGAATGAAATAGAATGGGTTAAGACAGCCGATGAAGAAATCAAAGCATTGGATTCTTTACATAAAAACAAAGCTGTAATAAATGAAATATACAAAAAAATCATTCCTGAAAACATCAATAAAATCGATTCAACCGCATCGATACAATTATTAAAATATCAACCCAATCAATTGGTTTACAACAGCAAATCAAACATTCCACAGGTTACGCTTTTCTCCGAAATGTATTATCCACAGGGTTGGAAAGCTAGTATTGATGGGAAAGAAGTTGAAATATTCAGAGCCAATTATGTTTTAAGAGGCATCGTTATTCCGGCTGGTAACCATGAAATTGTTTTCAAGTTTGAACCCAATATCATCCGTAAAAGTGGCACATTCAGTTTAATAAGTTTTGTCTTATTTATTGTATTAATTGGCCTTGGATTGGGTTATGGATTTTATAAAAGGAAAACTATAATCAAAAATTAAAACAAATATTCTCAAATTTAAAAAGGTCAGGTTTCAAATTACCTGACCTTTTTGTTTGAACAAAGTTTAATTAAAATAGAATATTTTAGTTAAAAAAAATTAGTTTTATTAGAGCCTTTCATTTTTGATTTCTTCCACTATTTCAGGATTTAATAAAGTTGAAATATCTCCAAAATTGGAGAAGTCACCTTCGGCAATTTTTCTCAAAATACGACGCATGATTTTTCCGGATCTCGTTTTGGGTAAACCGGGAACAAATTGAATTTTATCTAGCTTGGCAATTGGTCCAATTTGATCAGCAATGAGTTGGTTGATTTCTTTTGCCAAATTGCTCTTATCTCTACTCAATCCGGTTTCTTTTAAAATAATATAACCATACAAAGCATTTCCTTTGATATCATGTGGGTAGCCTACAATAGCACTTTCAGCTACAGCTGGATGTTCATTGATAATGTCTTCAATAGGTGCAGTGCCAAGATTGTGACCCGATACCATGATGACATCATCTACCCTACCCGTTATTCTGTAATACCCAACTTCATCTCTTAAAGCACC
>JAABRF010000044.1 GCA_011391075.1 Flavobacteriia bacterium
AACGGTGATGTCATTACGATTGACGGTGGCGAATGGTTGAAAGGTGCAGGCGAAATGAATGATTTGGAACAAGTGCCTACTGAAATGTGGGATATGTTGGAAATGATGATACGCGGAAAGAAAAGTAGTTAGACTTAAGAAGTTAGAAGTTAGAAATTAGAAGTATTTAGGCAACCAAATAACTTTAAACAACCAACAACAAACATTCAAAGATATTTCCCAAAAACTTCTAAAAAAGGATCTCGATTGACTATGGTGTAATAAAACAAAGCACCCAACCATCCGTGAAGTATGCCCAATACATAGAGATTTCTTTCTTTCAAATATAATTTGGAATAAATGATGGCTAGGAAAAATGTTCCTAACATCAACCATTTGTCAGGGAAATGAACAGCGGCAAATAAAACGGTGGTTATGGCAATGTTAAGGGTATTGGAAAGCTTAATTTTGGTTTGATGCTGTAAGTTTCCGGTAAACAATCCAATGATCAAGAATTGTTGAATGATTCCCCAAATGGGATATGTAATCAAAATGGGGATAATGTGCCAAGTTAAATTTAAGGTACCTTGCCAACTTCCCACGACAAAGAAAAAAACCAATGCCAAACCTCCGAAAGGAAGTACTTTTTTTAATACCACTTTAAAATTATCGGTTCTAAATCCCCAATAATAAAGTATTCCGGGTTGTTTTTTGGCTCGATAAAATATATAGCCAATCCAAAATAAGATGGCAAAAGTTTCAAAAAATAAGCGATAATTCAACCCATCCATAAAAATGAATTTTCCAATAGCTGTCAAAAAAATAGCTGCTATTTCAAACCAGCGAGTCGAATCAAGAATGATAGGCGTTTGTTTGGTCATACAACGATTTAATGTGAGGGTAATTCTTCCAGAAAAATATAGCTCTTTTTCTCAAAATTCATTTGACAATAAAAATGTTGCAATCCATTAGTCAACATCAAGTATTTTGCATTTAAAGCTAGGTTATACCGAGCTATTTGATCAAATGTATCTTGCGTAATTTTTACATTGGGGGCTTTGCATTCCACAATAATAAATGGATGCATCAATTGGTTAAATACAACAATATCGGCTCTTTTGTGGATTTCGTTGATGGAAAACTGTTTTTCAATAGCCATCATCACAGGAGAATAATGTTTCTCTTCAATCAGGTAGCGAACTGCATGTTGACGAACCCATTCTTCGGGCGTGAGCAACAGGTATTTTTTTCGGATATCGTCCCAGATATACGTTTTGTTTTCACTACTTTTGAACTTGAAATCATATGTGGGAAAATGTAATTGTAACATGATGATTGTTGAAAATATAATACCGAGAAATGTCTGATTTATACTACCTTACAAAGTTACCAAAAAATTCTATTGAAAAACCAATTTTACTATTGATGTTACACGGATATGGCAGCAATGAAGAAGATTTATTTTCATTTGCATCCGAATTGGATGAAAACTTGCTCATCATCAGTGCACGAGCTCCATTGGCTTTGGATTTTGGCGGGTTTGCCTGGTATAGTATTCATTTTACAGCCGGACAAGATAAATTTTCAGATATTCCTGAGGCCATACAAGCACGTGATCAAATTTCTGAATTTATAGACCAATTGGAAGCAAAATACCATTTTGACAAAGACAAAAGTATGTTGATGGGTTTCAGTCAAGGAGCGATTTTGAGTTATGCTGTTGCGCTGTCTTATCCTGAAAAAATAAAGAATATTTTAGCTTTGAGTGGATATATATTACCAGATATAATACAATTTCCAAAAGAGCAAACAGTGTGGAACCAACTCGATTTCTTTTGTTCACACGGCAATGTTGATTCTGTCATACCGGTAACATGGGCTAGAAATTCGGAAGCCTTGTTAATTCAACATTCCATTCCACATATATATAGAGAATATCCGATTGGGCATGGTGTTGCTCCACAAAATTTCAGCGATTTAAAAAAATGGATAGAGAAAAAATGTAAAAAATCTATATAATCAGACAAATGTCGTATATTTGTGGACAATTTAGGAATGTATGAAAACCCAAACTCAAAAAACCAGTGTATCAATCGTAGAAGATTCTGTTGCTGCCTATTATAGCAATCCATCTTATGCTCATTTTATAAATAATCCACTTCAAGTTAGTGAATTAATTGAAAATGGATTGCCTTATCATTTTTTTGCCATTGTTTCAAAAAATATACCATTTAATGAAGAAGAATGGGCAGAAATTTTAAACATTTCTACTAAATCTTTACAACGCTATCGATTGGATAAATCATTTTTATTTAAACCAATTCATGCTGAAAAAATAATGGAAATAACCGAAGTTACTTTTTTAGGAATTGAAGTTTTTGGAGATATAGATAAGTTTAAAACTTGGCTAAAATCTGAAAATTTTGCTCTAGGAAACCATAAACCCCAAGAATTATTGCGAAATTCTTATGGCAAAGAATTGGTTGTTAATGAATTGAACAGAATTCAATACGGAATTTTTGCTTGATGGAAGTATATAGAATTGTAAAAGAAAAATATGCTGATCCGCTCTCTGGCGTTGGGGCTTCCCTTGTCGGTGGTAGATGGAATAGTGTTGGTATAGAAATGATTTACACTTCTCAAAGTAGGGCATTGGCAATATTGGAAGTCTTAGCGCATTTACCTAAAACTTTGCTACCGGATGATTTGGTTTTACTTCAAATTCACATACCGGAATCATTGCCAATTATAAAAATATCAAAATCTAAATTACCGGAAAATTGGCAACAATTTCCCCCTTTACGTAGCACAAAACAAAAGGGAGATCAATTTATAAAACTAGGGAAAAACGTACTTTTAAAAGTGCCTTCTGCTTTGGTTAAGGATGAATACAATTATCTCATCAACCCACATCATGAAGATTTTCAAAAAATTAGTCTTGTAAAAATAGAAAAATTTAATCTCGACAATCGATTATTATAATTTTTAATCCCATTTCTTTTTCACAATCAAATTCCCAATGGTATCGTACTTTTTCCATGTCCCTTTGGGATAATCATCTTTAAACTTGCCTTTGAGTTTGAGTTCCCCATTGCGATAGTATTCTTTGTACAAACCGTGTTTTTTACCATCTTTGAGTTCGACTTCATAACGCAATTCGCCCGAAGTATAATTGTATTTAAATTCTTTGGCGTTAAAATCATCCGGATTGATATCGGGAATTGCAATAATGGTATCATTGGAAACACCGGCAATAATCTCTTCTCCGTCATCAAACTCGTCTTCATCTTCTGAAACCAATTGGAATTCGGGTTGTTGTTCGATGATGCCGGGTTCAACAAATTTGACAGCCAATATATTCTTAAACATTTCATTTTGTGGGAATAATTGCAATCCTATTTGGGTAAATCCGGTAAAATAGGTTTTGTTTTTTATCAAATCGGCTTTGGTTTGACCCGCAAAATTACTAGCAAAACTTTCGTAATATCTAGGTGTATTGACATATACAAACACATTGGATTGATCTTCAAAGTTCTTTTTGAAACTCTTGTAGTATTCTGATTGTTGCAACACCTTACCATCCATATAATTGTCAATTACGTATTTCAGTGAGTTGGGTGAATTGGTAAACACCACATAATCGTCAATAATGGTAAAATACGGAGTATCTAGTTTTTTGAAAAATCCACCCAAAAAGAACTTGAAAAAGCCCTTCACCGACATAAAACTGATGGTATAACCTTTATAATCCACTTCTTTAAATTTGACAGGTGTGCGTTTGCGTACTTGCTCGGCAATGAAGTCCAAATTTTCTTTGGCTTCACCGGCACTTTTGGCTTTAATGACCAAAGCAAAATCATTTTTGGGACCGAAAGTTTCGGTTTCATATTTCAAAAAACCAATTTCATCATCAATCCAATCGATGAAATTTTTCTTCATGTCAATTTTCAGCAACTTTTCAATTTGCTCCTTGTTATCCATTACACTTTGGTATTCTTCGGGATTTCGTTCCAGAATACTCATGTAATTGTCGTAAAATTTACTATAACTTTCAAATCCAAAACTGATGTAAGTTCCGGTACGTAAAGGAGCGACTTTGGCGATATCATGACTACCCGTACCAGAGTTTTGCATGGCCAACAGGTAAGAAAAATTGGTTTCATTCAGATTAGAAAATCCTTTGGCTATAATTTCATTTCCACCGATTAAATCGGCATCGACACCTGTAAAATACAAAGATTGGCTCAATTTATTGATCCAAGGTTGGTCTGTAAAGTCAAAAACAGCAGCGAATTCATCCATATAGGCATATTGCACATACATTCGAATCATTTTGCTATTGCCAGTCTTTTGACTCACTTCAATAAAATTCTGATCCCTACCAAAGGTTGGTTCATCTTTTTGTTCAATGGAAGCTTCCACCAACTTTCCGGTATATGATAGAACCAAGTTGTTGTTTATAAAAGCCATGTAGAGTGTTTCATTGGTTTTTTTATCCAACAACTCCAAGATATCAACGCCTTTGTGGCTGCGTTCGGTCAAACTAAACCCTTGTGAAATAATCTTTTTCAAAATGGTTTTAAACTCGGCAAACTTGGCAGTTTTGGCTAAATCAACCACAAAAAGATGGTCAAATTTATGGCTTGAAATGGTATGAGCCGAAACCAATAAGCGTTTGGAACCCACAAAATCAAACAACATTTCATTATCTCTCAATAAGGTATCTAAAGTATTGGCACTCGAAGTCAATTCGGCAAAATACCTGTTGGTACGCAAGTGTTCCCAAATGGCACTTTTGCGGATTTCTTTCCAATTGCCAATCGGATCATCGGTGGAAATGACATAGACCGCGTCTTTAGGAATCAAATAAATGGCGTTTAAATTTTGGGTTTCTTCCCAATAAAATTTATATCCAAAATAACCGGCAGCTCCCAAAAGAAGCGCTCCAGAAACCAATAAGAATTTTTTCATTTGATGCAGTTTAAATCAGTGGAATATTGGGTCAAAATTAATAAAAAATTCAATGCTAATCAATGCGTTATTACAGTTTCCAAATGAGGTGAATCAAACATAGATTGCGGTGAAATTACCCATTCATTTGAGGGTATTTTATTTCCATATCTTTCATTCAATTTATGTTTCACGACAGGATTAGACCAATCAAATTCGGATAATCTCTGCAATTTTCCTATTTCAATTTGCAATGCCTTTTGGTACATTTTCCATACCAATTCCGAACAATACATCTCCTCATCCGACCATGAAAAGGCCAAATCATATTTTTTTCCGGCATAACTGTATCCTACTTTTTTAAGCGTTTCCAAATGCTGTGGAGTTAAAATTTGAGTAGCGTTTTTGAGTCTTTTTACAACAAATTCTCCATCCTTTCCTCTAACAATCCAATCCTGTAGTTTAGTTTTTTTCACGGGCTGAACCGCTTCATAAACCCACCAATTTGAATGTTCATAAAACAAAATTCCCATATGAGAAAAACGGGAATGGGTTGCCAATTGTATGGCTTCACTTTGAGAAGATTGGGAAGTTTGAAAAATGATGTCGCCTTCGTGTAATTCTGTAGATTCAGCAATTTTAGGAAAGGGTACTGCGATACTTTTTTTGGTATAGTAAACCGCCCAAATTACTATCATTAAAATGAGTACAATCGCAAAATATTTTAAATTCTTCAACATTTATTCAATTCTAATTCCCTGCGCTGTAAACGACAAACCTTGTTGACCATAGGTGGATATCATCACCGCTTCAAAATGAGGTTCCAATTCTGGGTTCCTCACCATCCAATCAAATACAAAATTACCACCTGAACCACCTTGAGTATCTTTTTGATCAATGACAATCTCAAGTGTTTCCATTGGTTTAATGTATATAGGTTGGTCAAAATAAGTTCTGATTTTCTTTCCTTCCGTATTGTAATAATCCGCACGTTCAATGAACATCGTATCTTTTTTATAAATATTTTTCAAACTGACTGTGACAGTCAAGTCATAGGTTCGCGCTTCAGAATAGCTGTATATTTCAGAATACACCGACAAATAGCTACTTCCTTTTATTAATGAATCTTTTTTATCTATGTTTGCTATGCGTTCACCCCAATTAACTTGTTGAAATGATTTCACATTCTCCTTCTTTTGGGTACAAGATAAACATGTCATGAGGATTAATAATATTATCAAACGATTCATTTCTTTATGTTTTTAAAAGAGTTGTTAATATGTGAAATAGTTTTGTAATCAAGCTTTCAGGATTGCTCATGAACTATAAAATAAACACTCAAATATAAGTATTATTTCAAAATATTCTAAAAAAAAACCACAAACATCTGAAATAGGCAACAGACATTTGTGGTTTACAGCGTATTTCAAACAGGTTATGCGTCCATTTGTTTGATCAAATTTAATGCACTTCCTGCTTTAAACCATTTGATTTGTTCCGCATTGTATGTGTGGGCGAGATCAATAGTTGCAGAAGTTCCATTGGTGTGTTTTAAAACCATTTTGAGATTTTTGCCAGGTGTAAATTCGGTTAAACCGATGATTTCTATAGTATCGTCCTCCTGAATACGTTCGTAATCGACCGCATGTGCAAAAGTCAATGCCAACATGCCTTGTTTTTTCAAATTGGTTTCGTGAATACGGGCAAATGATTTGACAACAACTGCTCTTACACCCAAATGTCGGGGTTCCATTGCAGCGTGTTCACGAGAAGAACCTTCACCGTAATTTTCATCACCAACAACGATAGAATCCACGCCTGCTGCTTTGTATGCGCGTTGCACTGTAGGCACTTCATCATAAACTCCGGTCAATTGATTTTTAACCTTATTGGCTTCGCTATTAAAGGCATTGGTAGCACCAATCAACATATTGTTGGAAATGTTATCCAAATGACCCCGATATTTCAACCAAGGACCAGCCATTGAAATATGGTCGGTGGTACACTTGCCTTGCGCTTTGATGAGTAATTTGGCATGGGTAATATTTTTCCCATCCCATGCAGGAAAAGAATCCAACAATTGCAAACGGTCGGAAGTAGGACTTACCTTAACTTCTATGTTGCTTCCATCTTCGGCAGGTGCCAAATAACCATTATCTTTTACATCAAAACCCAATGGCGGTAATTCAAAACCTTTGGGTTCGTCCAACATCACTGCTTCTCCTTTTTCATTGAGCAAAGTATCTGTGATGGGATTGAAATCCAATTTGCCGGATAGTGCAATAGCAGCCACCATTTCGGGAGAAGCTACAAAAGCAAAGGTATTGGGATTGCCATCGGCTCGTTTTTTAAAGTTGCGGTTAAATGAATGTACAATCGAGTTTTTCTCCTCTTTTTCAGCGCCGGGACGCGTCCATTGTCCGATACATGGTCCACAAGCATTGGTAAAAATCATGGCATTGGCTTTTTCAAAGGTAGCCAACAAACCATCTCTTTCTGCAGTATAACGCACTTGTTCGGAACCCGGATTAATGCCCAAGGTAGCTTTGGCTTTCACGCCTTTTTCAGTTGCATCCTGAATGATGGAAGCGGCACGTGATAAATCTTCGTATGATGAATTGGTACATGAACCAATCAAAGCCCATTCGATATCGGTAGGATAGGCATTGGCTTTGGCAACTTCCTTCATTTTGGAAACCGGTGTAGCCAAATCGGGAGAAAAAGGTCCATTGAGATGTGGGGTCAATAAATCGAGGTTGATTTCGATAACTTGATCAAAATATTTTTCGGGTTCGGCATACACTTCGGCGTCACCTGTGAGGTGTTCTTTAACTGAATTGGCTAAATCGGCAACATCAGCTCTTCCGGTACCTCGCAAATAACGTTCGATACTTTCATCATAACCAAAAGTTGAAGTTGTTGCGCCTACTTCGGCACCCATATTACAAATGGTACCTTTTCCGGTAGCCGACAAACTTAACGCTCCTTTTCCAAAATATTCAATGATGGCACCGGTTCCTCCTTTAACGGTAAGCATTCCGGCAACTTTTAAAATCACATCTTTGGGTGAAGTCCAACCATTGAGTTTGCCACTGAGTTTCACTCCAATTAATTTGGGCATTTTCAATTCCCAAGCCATTCCAGCCATCACATCAACGGCATCGGCACCACCAACTCCAATGGCAATCATTCCCAATCCACCGGCATTGACCGTATGTGAATCGGTTCCGATCATCATGCCGCCTGGAAATGCATAATTCTCCAATACCACTTGGTGGATGATCCCGGCACCGGGTTTCCAAAATCCGATTCCGTATTTGGAAGAAACAGATTCTAAGAAATTATAAACTTCGTTATTTTTATTGATGGCCTCTTGTAAATCTTTGTCAGCACCCAAATGTGCTTGAATCAAATGGTCAAGATGTGCTGTAGAAGGTACTGCCACTTTCTTTTTGCCGGCTTGCATAAACTGTAACAACGCCATTTGCGCTGTTGCGTCTTGCATCGCCACGCGATCGGGAGCAAAATCGACATAATCTTTACCTCTGGAAAAAGCTTTCAAAGGCATGCCAGCATGAAGGTGACTGTATAATATTTTTTCGGAAAGTGTAAGTGGTTTGTTGACTTCATTGCGAATAGCTTGCATTTTGGCAGGCAATTCAGCGTACACTTTTTTGATCATTTCGATGTCGAAGGTCATTGGAGTTGGTTTAAAGTTTGTAAAGTTCTTAAAGTTTGTAAAGTCTATAAAGTTAATAAAGTTTGCCTTTATATGGAGGCTTATTTTATAATTTTTAGGTTTGTCATTGACGTTTTCTTTTTATAAATAAAATTAACAATTCGAATGGTCGACGTCAATACAATGTATCTTCAATTAATCCAAATAAATGTTTAATTTATCTATGTGTTGATCGAAAGAAACACTTTGTTGCAAAATTATAAAAAAGAATGTAATAGTAAAATATATTCAACGTTTTTGTAAATTATCAGAATATTATTCAATATTTTTCATATTAGACATAATTATTTTATACTAATGACAAATATATTTGATAATATTGTAAAGTTATTAATGATATTGGTATTAAAAAAGTGTAATTAACTAATGATTTAAATTGTTTTTAATGTTAGAAAAGGGAATAAACTAGTTAACAAGATTAAAAAAAATTCCATTATTTAATATAAATTTGCTTACCCGATTATACAAACAAAATATTATAAAATATATCTATTCTACTTAATATAAGTATTTAAAATTAGATTAATTGGCAGTAAAATTTATTTGAAAAATAATATAAAAAAAATACACGCATATGAAACTCAAATTATTTTTCTTTTTTATAAACACCATGATATTTGCTCAAGAAATTGAATTTAATAGAAGTGGTTACTTTAAAGATTTGAATGGAATTAACAGATTGGAATTTGTGGTTTCAATAAATGAATTTGAATTCATAACAATTCGTTCATTTCATGATATTGATACTTATTTAATTACTAGATATAATTCTGATTTAAAAGTTTTGGATGAAATTAAATACAAAAACAATAAAACAAAATTAATTTCTGCAATAATCTTGAATGATAAACTAATAATTATTGGAGTGGAAAGCAAAAATAATAATGCTAGTAATTCAACTGAAACATATGAATATTTTTCATTAGAATCAGATTTTTCTAAATTGAGCTTAAATAAAAAGATCTTCTTTTCAATTAGTGAAAAAAATTTAAACACTTTTTTTAATTCATTTAATAAATTTGGATCAAATGACTTTTCTGAAAAAATTTTCTATTCCGATAATTTTGAATATTTTTCCTTATATTTTAGTATTAAAAACAAAACTATGGAAAATATTGGGCTAATCAACTTTAACAGTTCTTTGAAAATGAATTACTCAGCCATTATTGGAACAAATAATGACATAGTTAACATCACTTTGGAAGATATTCTAGTTGACAATGATGGCTCCACTTATATACTTGCAAATAATATTACGAAAAAAACAAGTTTTAGTAATAAGTTTTTATACTATTCAGAACTTAAGTGTTATAGTAAAAACAACTTTTCTACTTATAATCTATCACAACATGACTTAAATTTAAGTTCATTTAAACTCATGAAAAAAGGAGATATTTTATCCTTGATAGGCTTATATTCAGAGGAAAGTAATCTTAATTTTAAAGGAATATTTAGAATTAATTTTAAAAATATTGCATTGGAAAGAACAGAATTTATGTTTAATGAATTAAACGAACAATTTATTATTGATAAATTAGGATCAGTAGAGAAGTATAAAAATTCATTTAACAACAAACTTTTTGCAGGTGAATGTATTTGGTTAGATGATGATTCAATAATATATATCGCTGAAGAAAATTCTGTGGGTGGCACTTTTATTTCATCAAGTGTTGGTGTTGGAGGGACATCAACATCACCTAGTTTTGCGTCGGATTTATCAATTTTCAAATTAGATAAAGAAGGGAATTTGGTTTGGGGAAGGAACATCAATAAAAGCCAAAAGAAAAATTATTATGAAACTTATTCCTATAAATTGTTATTTAATAAATCTGATATACATTTATTAATAAATGCTTCAAATGAATTAAATAATGACATTAATAAAGAGATAAAATTAACAGGTGATGCAGCTTTTAATTTGAACCTTTTTGATATAAAAATCAAGAATAATGGAGAAATACAATATAAAATACTTATCGATCAAAATGACATCAATACCCCGTTAATATTGAAAAGAGGTAAATATCTAAATAAGTTTCATAATTTGATTGTCCTTTCTACTTTGAAGAAAAACAAAAAAACTGAATTATTCAAATTTGAATTGAATTAAAAAATTACACAAGTTTATTTTTTCTATAACCAATTTTCTATTTAAAAATGAAATAAACTAAATGGCAAAACAAGGGTAAAAACTTGGCACTAATTTTGAAACAAATTGAAAAAATTTTACCTTTGGTTAAGTTTAACAAAAAATCATCCTACTAAAAACGATTTACTAAAAGCATATTTTAATTGTAAATCCTTTATTATGTACCACTTATCTTTTAAAAGAAATCTTTGGATTGCCCTTTCTTTATTATTTATCTTTAACAGTTACAGTCAACAAAAAGCTGATTTAAATAGGAAAATTGATCGGAATTTAGTTCAATCCGATTTTAAACTCAAGGCCAATACATTGCATCCTGTTGCACAAAAAGCCATTCAAAACGGAATTAAACCGGGTACTTTTCAAAATGTTACCTATACCTATCAAAAAAATGTTGCCAAAAGACCACTTCAAGCTTTTACGACACTTCCGCAAAAACTAAAACCTGATGGAAAGCTACAAAAGTCAGATTTTGAAAGTCTGCATTTGAGCAAAGACAGTATATATGTAGTGGATCATTCTGATTTAGTACTGCAATCGGAATGGATCAATAACGATGAAATTCAAATCTTCAAACCGACATTTGAAGAAGTTTTTATGGACTTCAACCTACCACTCCAAACCGTTCCCATAACATCTGCTAATACTTCATACGCATTGGAAGGTAGTGAAGTCAAAGATGAATCCAATGGAACGGAATACAAATCCATCATGGAATTCAAAGACAAAGAATATGAATTTGAAAAAGAATTTGAACAAGGAAACAAAAAAGAAATCATCAAATTCAAAATAAAAATCAATGGCAGCATTGCTTACAATAAACCTTCCGTAGAAGCAAAATATTCCAAAAACGATGGTTATCGTTTGGTTTTTCACGCCGATGAAATTGCCGATTTACAAGTGGTTGCCGATATAGCTTTGGATTTTGAAGTTCAAATTCCCGTTTGGGAATTTAAAATTCCTGCGGGTGATATCGGAGAAGCTAAAGTTGGTGTTTATATCGTTTTGGGTGTAGGTGGTACCGTACAGTTAGTAGCCGACATTGACCAAAGTTTGAGTATTCATTCGGGTGTTTATGGCAGTACTAACTATTATTTTCCAACCAGTGTGCATACGACCAATCAATTTGATTCGCATTGCGATTTGACTTACGATTTTGAATTAACTCAACTCAAAGCCATCGGAGGTATTGATTGTATTGCCAACATCAAAGTAAAAGGTTATGACTTACTTAAATTGAGAGTTAGAGGTGCTTTGGAGGTGAGATTTGAATTGGAAGATAGTAATAAGGTGTATGCCATCGAACTTGGTTTAAGAGTACTCATCGATGGAAAAGTCAAAAAAATTAATACAAAATTTACCATTCTAGATAAATATATTGAAATCTGGCGAAAGGAAGAAAAAAACTTTGGCGGCTATACCTTGGCGATACATGAAGCCGACGCATATCACAACAGGGTTTTCGGATCTATTTATCACACTAAGGACTCAGTACCCTATAAAGGTTTGCTGACTTTGATTGTAAAACACCCGAATAAAACCGTGCATTCCTATCAAGGAAACACCAATGAAGAAGGCATTTTTGCAATGACAAACATAGATTTGAAAAAAGGTGATATGGTAAGTGTCAGTATTGCAGATTCACCCAATCCAAGTGAAAGTATTGCAACAAGTATCCCATTTAAAGAGATTAAACTGCTTTTCGCCGACTATTATACAAATTCTTTACAAGGCGTTATAAGTGAAAAAGTCAATACTTTCCCAAAAACAGATCAAACACAATCAAGTTCTAATCATCAGAATATAACACAACTTGGAATTCAGAATAAACAAATTGAAAAGCTGAAAAGCCAAGTAATGTTTCCTTTTCATACAATTGATTTTAATACCCGAACCGTTTATGAAGGTGACATAGAAATATTGGTAAAAAAATCTCCAAATACGGTCAAACAAGAATCTGAAAAAAAAGAGAAAAATACCCCTAAAGTGTCTGACCAAATAAAAGTTAATCCAAAATCAACAGCAATTCCATCATTGAATAATCCTATTAACGATAAAGATTTGAAACCTTTGACAAAAATTAAATTCAACCTTTTGCCTTTCGGAGGTTTTGAAGCCATGAATGTAGACCTTAAACCAGGTGATAAAGTTATGGTCCGAATCAATGTTGATGGATTTGTTATACAGTCGGATTACATAGATGCTGAAGGTTTGGTATTGAGCCCCATTGTAGATTTAAATTTAGACGGAAATGCGGCCTCAAGGCAAATAAAGGCTGATGATAGTTTTGTGATATTATCAGCGCTTCACAGTAATCAAATTCCCCAAATGCAAATAAGAATGCTTAAAGGAATTGATTTTCGTCATGCTTCATCTTCTGGAATCGGAATTGTCAACCAACAAAATGTCGATGTTTTTCCAAACGCCATTCATCCAGTAATTTATTTTGATAAAAACTTAGCAAATAATCCGCAACTTAAAACAGATCCGAGTATATTCCATAGCGGCAGTTGGCAAGTAAATAATCCTTATTACAATCCAACCAATATTTTACCAGATAAAATAGGAGGACATTTGTTTGAATATATAGGAATGGAATACGAAAGTCAATGGATCGGTAGAAAATTTTATCAAGACACATGCGGATCATGTGGCACTCATCCTGCAGATAAGATTGATCCCTCAGATTGGAATCAAACACAAACTCTTGAAGATTCTGAGCATTTGGAGATTCCTATTGTGGATATGATTGATATTCCTCATTTGAAAATCAAAATGATTCAACCTAAAATGCAAATTAAAACTCAATTGCAAAAATTATAGTATTAGTGTAATGATGCTAGGTAGATAAAAAATAATCATTGATTTTTCTTATGCCTGACTATTTATGACCTACTCTACAAGAATGCAATAATTACAAAAAAAATGCGAAGTTCTTCAACTTCGCATTTTTATCAGGTAGCAGTATCATTAAATAAACTCCTTTATTTCAAATCTTTTCCCCAACTAGTTAGGGATTAATTTCTAATTTCTAATTTCACAAATGTATCACTTCATCATAAGCCGCAGCCACCGCTTCCATAAAGGCCTCGCTCATGGTTGGGTGCGGATGGACGGTTTTGAGAATTTCATGACCGGTCACTTCCATTTTTCGAGCTAAAACCGCTTCGGCTATCATATCGGTTACGCCGCTGCCTATCATGTGGCAACCTAGCAGTTCTCCGTATTTGGCATCAAAGATTACTTTGACAAATCCGTCGGGTGTTCCTGCTGCTTTGGCTTTCCCTGATGCTGTGAAAGGAAATTTTCCAATTTTAATCTCCAAGCCTTTTTCAACACATAGTTTTTCGGTCATGCCTACACTAGCTATTTCAGGTTGCGCATACGTACAAGCCGGAATATTGCCGTAATCAATGGGTTGTACATCCATTCCAGCCAAGTGTTCCACACAGAGAATTCCTTCCGCCGACGCAACGTGAGCCAAGGCTTGCCCTGGAACCACATCACCTATGGCAAAATAGCCTTTGACATTGGTTTCATAAAAAGAATTGACCAAGATTTTATCTCTATCGGTCATGATGCCTACTTCTTCCAATCCGATATTTTCGATATTCGTTTTGATACCGACTGCCGACAATAAGACATCGGCTTCTAGGACTTCTTCTCCTTTCTTAGTTTTAACTACGGCTTTTACACCTGAACTCGAAGTGTCAACGGAAATAA
This sequence comes from Flavobacteriia bacterium, assembly GCA_011391075.1. Taxonomy (GTDB): domain Bacteria; phylum Bacteroidota; class Bacteroidia; order Flavobacteriales; family Flavobacteriaceae. The sequence goes on from JAABRF010000044.1 coordinate 14,538, forward strand.
CTTCGCTTTCGGTCATCAATTTCATTTTAGCTTTTCGGAAAGATCGTGCCAATTGTGCCGATACATCAGCGTCTTCCAAAGGTACGATATCGGGAAAATATTCTACCAATGTGACTTCGGTACCCAAACTGTTGTAAAAAAAGGCAAATTCGGTACCGATGGCACCAGAACCTACTACAATCATGGATTTGGGTTGTTCTGTCAAAGTCATCGCTTGACGATAACCGATGATTTTCTTACCATCTATAGGCATTGCCGGCAATTGACGCGCACGAGCACCGGTAGCAATAATGATATTTTTAGCTTGAAACGTATTTTTAATCCCTTCTTGCGAAGTGACTTCGATTTGATGATTGGGAAGTAGTTTTCCAAATCCTTGAATCACTTCGATATTGTTCTTTTTCATCAAAAAAGCGACACCTTTACTCATGGCATCGGCTACACCGCGACTGCGTTGTACGATGGCTTGAAAGTCGGCTTCGATAGCTTGTGCTTTCAATCCGTATTGATCGGCGTGTTTCAAATAATCGTAAACCTGAGCCGATTTCAGCAAGGCTTTGGTAGGAATACAGCCCCAATTGAGACAGATCCCACCCAAATTTTCCTTTTCTACAATACCTACTTTCATTCCCAATTGGGAAGCTCTGATAGCGGCTACATAGCCACCCGGACCACTGCCTAGTACTAATAAATCGTATGACATATGTTGAAGTTTTAGATTGACAAAGGTATCAATATTAGCCCTAATTTAAAACTTTCAAGCATCAGTTTAAAAATATTTTTGCAAGGATGATGATATCCAACCTAAGGTATGAGGCAACACTGTTAAAAATTAGAACTTTAGTTATTTTATTTTTCTTGCAAAATAAAAGAGTAACACTCCAATACCTATAAAAATAAGAAGTGATTTTATGGGACTATGGTCAAGAGCTTGGTTGAGTTGAGGGCAACAAGGCAAATATTTGATTGGAATACTTCGATTGGCAGTATCCTTTATATACACAGAATTCCCAATGCGTTGGCCATTACCACTATATAATTTACCATTCACTTCAAATTCGTAGCCATATAAATAAGTGTATTGATTGCGAATGGTTTCATTGCGTTCGCCGTATTCTTGTCTGTAACTCGTGATTTTTGCAGACGTTGAAACGCCAAAAAAATAAAGTGAAATCAATAACAAAGCATACAGTAAAAAAATAGCACTTACACTTCCAATGATGATTTTTCCCCAATTAATTTTCATTTGAAAAAAGTATTATGTTTCAAATATACCTTATTTTACCCAAATGTTACTTTATGTTTTGAAAAATGTGAAACTTATTGTAAATTTACCACTCTATCTACAAACACTAACTCAAATCTTTAATTTCATATAAGATGCGAGGATTTTTAATTTTATTTCTTTTTCTTTATTCTCATTTAACATTTGGTCAATTACTTTTTGTTGACTGGAATAAATTTCCTGATGATAATGATATTGAAAACGCTTTAAGCCAACTAAAAGATAATTACGAAATTGATGAATACAATCAGTATGGTAATTATATTGGTAAAGCAAGTGTTACTTTTTCAAGCATTATAAAGTGTCATGATGGAGCAATGTATAAAACCTACCATAAGCCAGAGTTATCCAAAACTTATAAGCCTTATAAAATTTCGTATGTATTGGTTTTTGCGGAATGGAATACCAAAGATGGTATTTTTATAAGAAAATGTTATTTGATGCACGATGTATCAACTAATACTTTTTATTTTCATGAAGATACCTCATTCGTTTTACAAAACAATCAAGACAAAAGATTCACCAACGCAAATCAAGCTTACAATCAATTTATCGCAGATTACAAAACAAATGATTTGGAAGCAGGTTTTGCTCCTGCATTAGGTAATACAAAAACAGAATTAAATGCTGAATCAAATGCAACCGGAACCGACATAGATGGAATAGTACCCATTGATGATTCGGAAGATTCCAACATCCCTTGGGAAGTAATAATCGGTGGTGCCATAAGCGGTGGTGCAATTTTAGCCATTAGAAAAAAACTCAAAGCCAATAAAAACAAAGCTTCCAAAACTAAAACCAACGAAAAAGAAGAAGAAGAAGAAGAAGATGAAGCTGGCTACATTTTACAGTTGAGTGCCGGAAAATTTGACCTAATTTTAGGGGAACCTCAGTTTTTGGAAATCAGAGTTATCAAAGTAACCGAAACTTCGCAAAAAAGTATTCAAGCTGCTATCCAAATTCAAAATTCCGAAACTTCGCTTAACATACAACCCGACAACGGTACAACACCATTGACATGCCAATTACTACTCCAAAAACCTCCCCAAAACCAGAATTTTAATATCACCGTAACAGCCCAAGCCGACGGACACCAATTCCAAAAACAAGTGCAAATCAACACCACAGGTGAAAATAATTTGGTGATAGAAACGGCTGACAACAAAAAATCACTACGCCCCGATACGTTTCAAGTCTTAACTTGCTTTGCTAAAATTACCGATGAAAAAGGAAATACCATTTCCGATTTGACCAACAAAATCAAATTTGAACCCAAAAGTGATTGGATTGATTTGTCCCAACCCGATTTTGTGGATGACAGTGCCTTGATATACATCGGTTGCAGCAGTCCCAATCCCAATCAAAATCTGACACCTCCGAAATCAGTTGTTGTTTCAATTTTTATGGATGATTTAGCCGAAGGAGAAGAACCTTTACAACAAAACTTGGAGATAGCTCTGGTAGATTGCCAATTGGAAACCCAAGTAGAAGATGTCACTTTTCCCGAAACCGACGAAGAAAGTGAGGTCTCCTTTTGGGCTCGTATTGAAAATGCAGGCGAAGAAATCGGTTGGCACTTTGAAGGTGAATACCGCAACGGAATTGACCCTACTGATCCTTTGACCGAAATTTCCATTGCCAAAAAAACAGAAACCGAAGCGAATTTTACGCTTAGAGGTCCCATTATCAAATTGGGTGAATCGGAGAACCAAATCAGTAAAACATTGGTCATTTCCGCTTGGCAAGGCGATGAAAAACCTCTAGAACGCCACCTTACTGTGATTGTATCGAGGGAAGGTTTGTTTATCAAACACGGCGTCAATAAAAACAATGAGATCAATTTCACTGCCAACAAGGCTTATGAAGAAAATCTCGAATTTGCTTTGAATGTATATGATGAAAAAACCAATCAAATCGTTGTTGATTCACAAGCCCTAAAACATCTCGATTTTGAATTTTTAAGCGAAGAAAAAGAAATTCAAAACTTGGTGAGTGTCTTGCTCCCAAGCATTGAATTTATAGATTTGATTGGGAATATTCCCTATGGTAAATATAAATTCTCAACCCAAGCTGAGGTACCGGGAATGGGTGAAATTCACACTTTAAAATTTAAGGTAAAAGCACCGGTTCAAAATGTAAAAGACATCGAATTATTCGAGAAAATAATCAGTATCAATGTCAAATCTTATGGTATTGGTAGCGAATTTCCCGATTGGGTCAAGGCTTATGAAGAATGTCAATACATATTAAACAATTACGTTCCCAAAGGCATTCCTTACAATAAGTTGTCCGACTTGTTGGAAATGCGTAAAATGACCTTGGGAGCCGAAGGTTTGAAAGAATTGCGTAACCGCATGTGGAAAGTGGCTTCCGAATTGATTTTAGCCGAAGGTGCCGAAGGATATAAATCCGAAGAACGTTGGGCAAATGCTATAACAACTACTTTGGAATGGACAGAATGGGCAGGCGACATTGCCTTTAGCGCTCTTATGGCTTATTTCACTGGTGGATTGGGTGGTACGGCTGCCGGGATGGCTAAAGGCGGGATGATAGATGCCTTAAAATTATACATCTACGAACCCGATAAAACGTTGGATGATTTTTGGAAAATGCAAACCGACAAATTTGTTCCGATGTTGATGAACATGGCAAAAGGTCGTTTGCTATCGATTGAAAATATCGAATTATTGGTAAAAGACAATAAACCATTAGCTTGGACCATCTTTGTAAGTACCGAATTTTTATATCAACTCTACCAAACCAAATCGGTATATGAAGCCGGTAAATTGACCGCACAAGCGATGACTGAAGAAGTGATGGTTCAAAAATTAACTAAAAAATTGCATCAAGAAGCGATGAACCGTAAAATCGGTTATAAAAGTCCAAATGAAGTCTTTGACGACTTGATGAAAAACACCAAACAAGTCAATGGAGAAAC
>JAABRF010000045.1 GCA_011391075.1 Flavobacteriia bacterium
AATACAGAATCTTGGGACGGAAAATACAATGGGAATGATCTTCTATCAAGTGATTATTGGTTTGTGGTAACAAGAGAAGACGGAAAAGAATATAGGGGTCATTTTACTCTAAAAAGATAATATAAGTCTATACTATCGAGTAATGAGATTTTGTTGTTAAGCCATATGATTCAAATACTTCAAAATTTTATTCCAACAATTCTAAAGTTAGAAAAGAAGTACTTTGCAAGGCTAAATACATCTACATAAGTAGCGCGAAATATTCAAAGAATCGAGATTAGTTCATTTGGATTTGGGTGTTTCATTTAAATTGTTTAAAAAACATTTTTCACTTAAACTTTAGAAACATTAAATGAACGCATTACTTTACAATATCAGAAACACTTTTTTCCGTCAGAAATACTTTTTATTATCAGAAGAACATTTAAGCATCAGAAACCTATAATTTTAAATCAGAATTATATTTTTCTATTACAGAATTATATTTTTAAGGTTCGGAATTATATTAAACAATATCGGAAATACATTTATTGATTCAGAATCACCTATTATAATATCAGAATTATATAATTTAATTTCAGAATCATATTATTTTAATTCAGAATCATATTATTTAATTTCAGAATGATATAATTTTAATTCAGAATCATATTTTATAATTTCTGAAATATATTTATCAATTTCTGAAATACATTTTTAAGTTTCGAAAAAGAAAATATTCATTTCGGAACAATCTATTAAATCATAAGAAACACAAAATTTTAATTCTAGCAAACTTTTTAATTGAGATGAAAACTATTTTATTCATTCTGAAGACTACATATCTTCATCGGAAGATTAAATAGCTTTTGATGAAGAACTGCTATTGATGTTTGAAGGACTTAATCGTTTCACTTAGTATAATAATCTATCCAATGGGTGAAATTAAACAACTTGTTTTTTTAATATTGATTTATCCCAATAAAAGATTTCAAGTATTATCTATCGAATAATATTCATTCTAATTTTTCTCTGAAACTATAGTCAAAAAAACAAAGTAAAGATTAGCATTGACATCATCCTAAACCAAAAACACCTTCCCGAATATAGGAAGGTGTTTTATTATTCAAGAATATCTTGAAAAACAATAATTTATTTCACTTGGGTATCTACCGTTTCGGTATCAATATCAAATACTAAACTGATGCTCAATTTTTTCTTGAGATTTATCGTACCATCATAATAGGCATCAACAGAGTAATTGTTTGCTACGGTATGGTCTTCCCATACACCTTCGTAAAGGGCTTGATTCATGATACGCACATCGTGTTTACCTTTGGCAACTTTTACTTTGATAGAAATAGGATCTGACTGTAATTGAACAGGAGATTCGGCTACCAGCTCGCCATCGACATAAACCAAAGTTCGACATTCGTGATCGTAACCTTCAATGATGTTGATGTAGTGCGTTTTAACGGTAATAGTACCCATTTTTTGGGCAAATGTGTTGAATGCAAAAAATGGAATCAACAGTGCGAGTAAGAAAAATTTTTTCTTCATTGGTGTTTAATTAGTAATTATTTATTCTTGATTTGTGGAGCATTTTAAAATGTAGCATGCTTGACACAATGTTTTGATATTTTTTAGTGAGGGCTCGACTTGGAGTCGAACCCTCACTGACTTAAATAATACGTCGGTTTTTAGCTATTTGGACGGCTTCCATTTTATTATGTACTTGTAATTTGCCGTATATATTTTCGATGTGTTTGCGAACAGTACCTTGTGAAATAAAGAGGTTTTCGGCTACTTGATTGTAGTTTAAACCTTTGCTGAGTTGTTCTAAAATTTCGACTTCTCTTTTGGTCAAAGCCAATTCATCATCTGAGTTGGTTGTTACTGCAAATTCTTGAGGATTTCGCAAGAGTTTGAGTGTTTTGAGTGCCACTCCAGGAGTCATGGGTGCGCCACCTTGTATGGATTCCAAAATAGACCTATGAAGTGCATCGGCATCAATTTCTTTCAGCAGGTATCCGTCTGCACCGGCTTGAATGGATTTAAAAATATTTTCATCGTCATCAAAAACGGTAAGCATGATGATTTTGATTTGCGGATAACGTTGTTTGACCAATTCCGTAGCAATAATACCGTTCATTTCGGGCATTTGGATGTCCATCAAAATCACATCTATGTTGTGATTGAGTTCTAGTTTGCCAATCAATTCTGCCCCATTGACTGCTTTAAATTTGAACTGTAAATCCTCGAAAAAACTCAATTTTTCTATTACAGCTTTGGCTAAAAAAGCATTGTCTTCGGCTATTGCTATTCTGTACTTCATGATAAATGGGTTATTCTTGGGTGGTAAATATAGAAAATCTAATCTAAAACTTTTAAAGTTTCGAGTTTATCGTTACACAAATGCATTTCCAAAGGTTTTCCTCCAAAAACGCTGTCTTTCATGATATCTCTCAAAAGTTTGAAAACAACAACATTGGCATTTTCTTTTTCGGCACCTTCTTTTACAACGGCTTTAAATTGGTAACCTGCATCGGTTTTCTCAATAGAAACGGTTTTGGCACGGTCATCAGAATAGCCATATTCCACTAGGAAATCGGCAGTTTTTTGGGCAATTTCATCGGTAACATTTGCGCTATACATGACATCGGTAGCTTTGGCTTTGACCACTTTTTGAAGGTCTTTGTAGTAGAAAGTTTTGAGGGTTTTGAAGGTATTGTCACACGCTTCAAAATCGACAGGTTGTTTGAATTCGTTACTCAATTCGCGGGCAAAGAGTTTGAACATCACATCATTGGTAGCGTCATTGGCTACTTCGTCCAACATCACCATGCGAAAAGTAAGGTTTTGGGATTCTTTATTGCGTACAAACTGAACTGATTTAGTATTGCCATCGGCAAATTCGGAAGTAACCAGATAATTTCCCAATTGGGTAGCTTCGGCTTCGGTGACGCCATCTTTGTAATACACTTCGGTAGCGTTAAATACCAATTTATCGCCATAATTGGAACATGAGAGCAACAATTGAGTTGCGATGAGGAAGAAAAGTAATTTTTTCATTTGAATGTGATTTTGTTATGTGTTAAATATTCATGTACTAATGACTATAGGACTACAAGACTACAGGACTTCTAGACCTTAAGACCAATATTTTCCCAATAGCTAGCCTATTGTTAACTACGGTGATTGTTCACCGTTATTTTATGTTTATCAATTAATTTGATTCTAAAAATTCGTTCACAACCACTTCGGGGATAAACATGGTGAGATACATTTGCAATTCTGGTTTTAGTTCGAGCATCTTCATTCCATCAAGGGAAGCATCTTCAATGAGGAGGATTTTTTTGTCCCCTTCGATTTTGATATCGCTTGCATTTTGGGTAACCTGCATATCGGAAAATTGATTGGCATAAATTGAAGTCATAAATGATATGTAATTATCATGTTCTTCCTGAGTTTGCTTTTCATCTTTGATAAAATGAAAAGTAAAAGCCGAGTAATAATCTATTTGATAGTAATATATGCCATTGAAGACAATCGATTTACTAATTTTATTGAAACGCATCTCGTCAAATGTAGTAGTATACAAGTAATTATTCAATGCTTGATCCAATTGGGATTTCATCTGTTCGCGTGTGGTGAGCTGTATCAATCCCGGATGGGTTTTATCCAATACTTTATCCCAATCCATCTTTCGGGTATCTTCCAGATAGATATTGAAAAATGATTGAATTTCTTCAAATTTTCCGCTAGAGACATCCCAAGTTGCGGGTTGGGTATCATTTTGGCTCCACACTATAAGTGGAAACCAGAGCAGTAGTGTAAGGATGGTTTTATACATAAATGGGTTTTAAAATGAACACTAAATATTTTAAGATTTTGACATTTCAATCTCAGTGTAAATATGCTCAGTGAGCAAGTTTGGAAATTAAATTTCAATGAACTAATCATTCCAAGGCGAGTAATCGGGATCGGTGGTAAAGAATACATCTGTGCCGATTAAAGGGTATCCATTATCATCCAATTGATGACCTTTGAGTAACATAAACTGATTGTTATTTTCATCTACGTAAATGGTTACTAGAAAGTGATCTAACATAAAATACAAACCTTCGGGTAAGTCGTTGGCATAAACAAACTCATAATCTTTGATGTCAAATGTTTGTGCCGCCGAATCAAAAGTCCCACTAAAATTAGTTTTACAAGTGTAGGTTGTTATATAACCATCTTCATCTTCAAAAGGCAAACTCACTTCTCTCGACCCATAAATGGCATAAGAACTTCCGTCCATTTGAACATTGGAATTATTAAAGTAAATGTTCATATAGTGTCCTGTTGTAATACTATCCCAGCCATCAACCTCTTGGGTTAAAAATCCACGCCAAGTATGAGAGGAAAGTAAAGTACAAATTTCACTTTGTGACCACAAAGCAGTTGTCCAAATTAGGATTGCGATAGAAATGATCCATTTTTTCATTGGTGTATAATGTTGTAATTTACTGATTTTTTGTATTTTATTTTTTAACGCAAAGACGCAATCCCTATAGCTATCGGGATTCTTGATGCTACTTCATATTAAGATACAAAGATCCATTACGAAATTCCCCGATTTGGTCTTTGGACTCATCGGCATCGACATAATAGTATCCCAAACCGTGATAAGTGTCATTTTGATACATACCTACATAACTATTATTATCAGCCCAAGTGTAGAGGCCAAATCCGTGTCTTTTACTATTTATATATTCCCCGATATAACTATCTTTAAATGAATAAGCATAAACACCATGTGATAAATACCCATTTTTAAAGAAACCTAAAAACACATCACCTCCTGCATAAACCATTTTACCAAACCCATTGTAGCAATCTCCTGAGATACAACCGGTAGCGACACCATTGTCATTGACATAGAATGTTTGGCTGAAGTTTCCATCTTTAAAAACACCTCCTTTAACAACTTTATTGGCATCTATATAAATCCCTTCACCGTTGAGTTTGTTATTGCTGAAATAACCACCATATGAAGAACCATCTGCCCATCCCAACATTCCATAGCCTTCCTGATTGCCATTTACCCAATTGCCTGTGTAAATAGACCCATCGGCAAAAGTGTATATACCTGGACCGTTTCTATAGCTATTTTTGAAAAAGCCGTCGTATATACCACCATCTGCATAGTAGTAACTGCCATAACCATCTACGCAATTACCGTCACAACCCGGATTGGTTGCTGATTTTGGGTTTCCATTTGAGGTATTTGATACAGCATTATTTGTGTTTCCTTTAGCACCAGATTGATTGGAAGTTGAACCCGTTGTGGTAGTTGATGGTTTATTGAAAGTAGAAGGATATTTATCAATAAATTTTTGATCCAATGAAGTAGCTCCAACGCTAGAGGTTTTATAAGTAACCTTTCTAAATTTATAATGATCGCTTATACCACCCAACCAATCATCCAAATAGCTTTTGCATTTGATCCAATTGCCTTTGGAATCGTATTCGTAGGTGTTTTTTTCGATTACTACATTATCTTCAATTGATTGAATCACATTTCCATATTGATCATACATATATTCATAATTTGAATCTCCGTAATCTTTGGATTTTGCTAAAAATGATAAGTACCGACCGTTGACATAAACCTCGGTATTGGTATTGGATGGCGTATCGGTAGTACCATAGTAGAAACGAGTAACTTTGGTATAATTTTTTTCATCGGTAATATTGGAAAATTCCTCTATACTTACCAATGTGCCATCGTCTTTTTTGGTTTCGGCTTTGGTCAGTTTTCCTTTGTTGTCATAAGTATATTGGGTGGTCGTACCATCATATGCACCTTTATTAATTTTTTGGGTGAGTTTGCTTCCGGTATATACATATGTGATTGTAGATTCACTCGTATAATCAGTATAAACAGATGTTACTACTTCTTTACTTATTTTGCCTGCACTATTGTAGGTGAAATTTGTTATAGTTTTTGAATTTAACCAACTTTTGAATTCGGATACTTTTTGCTTGAGCAATCCGTTTTCGAAAGTCATTTCTGTGATTTGATAGATATCATAGGCATTGGTATCGGAACTGTATTCATAATCATACTCTTCCGATTTAATCACATCTTTGGAAAGTCCAAAATAAGAAGCTGAATAATCGGGAATGGCTTGAGCTGATACTTGCATGTAAACACTTAAAGCAATCAGAAAATAGAAGGTCTTCATTTTTTATAAATTTTATTTAATAACACAAAGATGTTGTGGAAAATTAAAAACATCAATACGTAATAATACGTATTTAATAAACTCAAACGAACAGAAAAAATCAAATTTACATTTTGAGGTAAAGTGTCCCTTTGCGAAACTCTCCTATTAGGATTTTGGATGGATCGGCTTTGACATAATAGTAGCCCAAACCATTGAAGGCATCGTCTTGGTTCATCCCATAATAGTAGTTTTGATTGTTCCAAGTATAGAGTCCAAATCCAGATCTTTTACTATTGTTGAATTCGCCTATAAAACTTTCCTTATTTGCAAACGCAAATATTCCATTTTTTAAATTCCCATTTTGAAAGAAACCTTTGAAAACATTACCATTTATGTATCTTAATCCACCAAATCCATTGTAACAATCTCCAGAAAAACAACCCGTAACGGTGCCATTATCAGTAAGGAGAAAACTTTGTTCAAAATTTCCATCTTTAAAAATCCCTCCTTTTGCTACCTTATTTTTATCGATATAAATACCTTCTCCATTGAGTTTTTCATTTTTATAATATCCACTATAGGACGATCCATCATTCCAAGTATAAATGGCATAGCCTTCTTTTATTCCATTGACCCAATTTCCTACATAAGTTGCTCCATCAGTAAAAGTGAACTTTCCCGGCCCGTTTCGAAAGCTATTTTTGAAAAAACCATCATATATACCACCATCTGAATAGTAATATCTACCATAACCATCTACACAATTACCTTCACAACCCGGATTGGAAGCTGATTTTGGAGTTGTCTTTGGGGTGTTTGCAACAGCAGTATTTGTACTTCCGTTTACAACAGATTGATTGGCATTTGAACCGGTAATTGATGTAGCAGGTTTATTGATAGAAGAAGGAAATTTATTTAAAAAGTTGGGGTCAAAAGCAGTACTTCCGGCGTTTCCGGTTTTATAGGTAAGTTTTCTAAATTTGTAGCTGTCACTTTCTCCGGTCAACCAATCGTCGAGGTATGCTTTACATTTGATCCAATTGCCTTTGGAATCGTATTCATAATTATTTTTCTCAAAAATTATATTCTCTTCAGATGCATTGACAATATTTCCATATGCATCATAAGTATAATCATAATTGTAGATTCCAAAACTATTGGATTCTGAAATGTAAGACGTATAATGACCATTGACATAAACCTCTGTATCGGTACTGGTGACAAATCCATCGGTAATATAATAGAATTTGGTCACTTTTTTATAATTTTTTTCGTCGGTTACATTGGAAAAATCCTCTGTGGTAACCAATACCCCTTTATCATTTTTGGTTTCCGATTTGGTGGGTTTACCTTTGCTGTCGTATGTGTAAAAGGTTTGAGTTGTTTCATAGGAAGCTACTCTGTTTTTTTGGGTTAACTTGGCTCCTGTATATATATAGGTAATGGTCGTTTGCGAAGTAGAAGTAGGATAATTAGTAATTTCTTCTTCTTTAATTACTTTTCCGGCAGAATTATAACTATAATAGCAAGATGTTTTATAAGAATACGAACCTTTATTATCGAATAGTTTTTCTTTTAACAACCCATTTTCAAAAATCATCGTTTCGATTAAATCCAGGTCGTAAGTATTCAAAAGTGGATCGTATTCATAAGTATACGTTTCCGACTTTACAACGTCTTTAGAGAATCCGAAAAAAGTGCTGGAATAATCGGGAATGGTTTGAGCCGTTACATGCATGTAAACACTTAGCGAAAGAAGAAGGCAAAAAGTCTTCATGGTTTATATATTTTTAGTTAATAACAACGCAAATATGTAGGTTACAACCAAAAACATCAATACGTAATTATACGTATTTAAACAACTTAAATAAAAAATGCCTTTAAAACTTACATTTTAAGGTAGAGAGAACCATTTCTAAATTCGCCGATTTGATTATTGGCGGGCGTATTATAATCATCATAAATACCCAATCCTTGATAGGTATCATTTTGATACATTCCCAAGTAAAAGCTTTGATCACTCCAAGTATAGATGCCTATGCCGTGTTTTTTTCCATATGAAAATTCGCCTATATAACTATCCTTATTGGTATAAACATAAATCCCATGAGACATTTGACCATTTTTAAAGAATCCTAAAAAAACATCCCCTTTTGAATAGATTATTTTTCCGAAACCATTGTTACAATCACCTGAAATACAACCCGATTTAGTTCCATTATCATTGATATAAAATGTTTGTTCAAAATTCCCATCTTTAAATATACCTCCTTTTACCACTTTATTTTCATCGATATAAATTCCTTCACCGCTTCTATTATCACTAACATATTGGCCACAATACACAGCCCCATCCGACCATCCATACATGCCGTATCCTTCTTTTTTTCCGTTTACCCAATTTCCAGCATAATTTGAACCATCCGGGAAAGAATACATACCGGACCCATTGCGGTATGAATTTTTGAAAAAGCCTTCATAGCTTCCTCCATCGGCATAAAAATAAGTACCGTATCCATCTGTACAATTACCTTCACAACCGGGATTGAGAGAAGATTTGGGAGTATCGGGTAGGGTTTGTTTTGGAGTAGTTGGTTCTGCTAGATCATTATCAACATTTGAAGGAAATTTATTAAAAAAGTTTTGGTCAAATGCTGTACTACCTGAAGTTCCGGTTTTGAATGTTATTTTTCGGAATTTGTATTTTTCAACTTCTCCCATCCACCAATCATCTGAATAGTTCTTACATTTGATCCAATTGCCTTTGGTATCGTATTCATAATCATTTACCTCAGTATCCAAATAATCTTCGGTAATTTTCAACACATTGCCATGTGTATCGTATTCGTAATCATAATAGATTTCACCGTAATCCAATGATTCAGATTGGGAAGAAGAAATTTTTCCATTGACATAAGTATCGGTATTGACATCTGTTGCAGTAAGATTTCCCCCATAATAATAAGAGGTCATTTGAGTATAATTTTTCTCATTTGAAACATTGGAATAATCCGAAATATTGATTAATTCTCCAATAGAATTTCGCGTTTCTGACTTATCCAATTTACCTTGCGCATCGTAGAAATACTTACATCTGGTAATTTTTCCTTCAGAATCATCGTAATTCATTTCGGTCAATTTGCCATTTTTATAGATATAATTGGTAGTGTAAATTGTAGCCGTTCCACTGTAGGAATACGTTCTTACTTCTTTGGATATATTACCATTGAGATAAGTATAGTTGGTTTTGGTTGTAGAAGCATATAGCCCCGAATAATTATCTAATTTTTCAGTCAATAAACCATTTTGAAAAGTGAGTACTATCTTTTCATACTCGATGTATTTATTATCCAAATCACTGTATTCGTAAGTGATTTCTTCGCTTTTAACGACATCATTGGATAAACCGAATGCAGCAAATGAATAATCGGGAACCGCTTGGGCTAATGTTTGTAAATATACAATGCTAAACAGAAAAATAAATACTGATTTCATAAAATGAAAATTTTGGTTATGAGGTATTCAAATATATTTAAACATGGGAATCTACCCTATACGATAAGTTGCGTATTTAGTTTGATGCTAAGAAAATAAATTATAAGAAATACGCCAAGGAACGTATTGAAGGAGGAAAAAAAGTAGCGCTTTTAGATATTCACAAAGGTAGCGATAATTTTGGTCCCATTGCCTATTTGGGAGAAAATTTGAATGTTTCCATTGAGTTCTTGTACTCTTTTTTGCATGTTATCCAAACCATAGCCACCTGATACTTGGTTGAGGTCAAATCCTTTGCCATCGTCTTGGATAAGGATAACTAATTTGGGTGATTCTACATGCAATTGTAAGGTGATATTTTGGGCTTCGGCGTGTTTCAAAGCATTGTTGACGGCTTCTTGAATCAACCTCAAAATATTAATTCCTTTGAAAGAACTCAAAATTACATCGTTTTTATCTTTGGAAATAAAAAGAATGTTGACATTTGGATAAGAAGCCCGAGCTCTTTCAATAAATGACTGTATGCGAAGTTCAATCGTATCGAGATTGATTTCGCTTTTATTTAATGCCCAAATGGTATCTCTCAATTCGGTTATGGTGTTTTTGGTAAAAAGACTTATCTCACTGATGTTTTGGCGCGTTTCGATGCTTTTACCTTTTAATTTAAAATTCAGGTTATCCAATGACGAAACAACGAAAGACAATTGAGAACCGATATTGTCGTGTAAATCTCTTGAAATGCGCAAGCGTTCGGTTTGTAACTGATGTTGAGTTTCGGCTTCTTGAAGTGCTGATTTCAGTTCCATTTCTCGCTTCAATTGACGCTTGATGTGCTGTTGTCTTTTGAAATAGGCCATTCCACCAACCAAAGCAAGTAAAAACCCGGATAACATCAGCGCCATAGTAAGGCGGTTATTTTTGAGTTTTAAATTGTTTTTATACAGTTGTTCTTTTTGCAGGGCAATTTCTTTTTCCTTTTTTACACTTTGATATTGGGCTTCGATTTCATTGATGCTTTTTTCCTTTTCCAAATTAAACAAGTAGTTTTTAACCGAATCTTTCTTTTTCAGAAAAACATAGGCCTTTTCATAATTTCCGTTGGCTCTTTCCAATTCTTCTATGCGTTCATAAAACTCAGTCAAAGCCAATTTGTTATCGGTTTCCAAACTTAAGGCAATTCCTTTTTGAATAAATTTATAGGAATCAGCATAATTTCCTTTAAAAATAAAGGCATCGGAAAGTGCCGCATAAGCGTAAATGAGGTGCAATTTGGATTGAAGTTTCTCACTTATAGCAAGTGAAAGATAGGCGTATTGAGTTGCTTTTTCAGGTAATTTGATTTTTATGTACAAAGAGGTCAAATTGTTGTAGACGGTAGCCAAACCCTTTTCATCTTTCAATTTGATTTTATATTGTACAGCTTTTTCGTATGCTTTAATTGCTTCTTTGTAAAGGCTTTTCTTTTCCTTAATATTCCCCAAATTGATTAAACTCACTGAAATTCCGTAAATATCATTTGTTTTTTCTCTGGTTTGAAGTGCCAATAGTGTGTATTGTTCGGCTTTCGAATAATTTTCAATATCGGTATATATCAACCCGATATTACTCAAAGTGTTGGCAATACCATTGGCATTGTTGATTTGTTCAAACAGGGTTAAAGACTGATTGTAATATTGAATGGCTTGGTCATAATTACCCTTATTCCAATCCAACAAACCCAGATTATTGATAACCGACGCTTTGGTCAAAACAGATTTAGACTTTTCAGCAAAGGTCAAACTCTTTCTATAGCAAATGTAGGCTGAATCAATATTCCCTTCCACATCGTGAATCACACCTTTGGCATTAAAAGCTCGAGCCAAAGCATAATCTGAATGCAAATCTTGGGCAATTTTAAATGCTTTGGCATTGGTATTTCTTGCCAGATTTAAATCGGAATTGACATATTGAAAAGTTAAATAATACAAAGCTTCGGCTTTGATGGAGTCGTTTTGAGTACTTTTTACTACATGCAACAAACTGTCAATAGTTTGTGAAAAACCATTGACAGTTCCTATTAAAAGCACTATAAAAGTGATTTTACGCATGCTTGTTTAGTTACTAATATTGCTTAATTATTCGGTTAGCATTGATTTGAATAAACTACCTGCTTTAAATTCACCTATGAGTTTAGCCGAATCATCTGTAGGAATATAAGAACCCAAACCTTCATACAAATTCTTATGATACATACCAAAATAGACACTTCCATTCTCCCATAAATAAATTCCGAAACCTTCAAATTCATTATCTATTATATCTCCAAAGAATATATCACCAGAAGCGTAAACAACCATTCCAAATTTATCCATCAAACCGTTTTTAAAATAACCAATACCTACATCTCCGGAATCATAGACAAACTTTCCAAACCCATTTTGACAATCACCATTTACACAGCCGGTTGTAACAAAATTATCGGCAAACCCCAAAGTGTTGACTTGACTACCTTCTTCCCATACACCTGGATTGATGGTAGTTACACCTTCTACAGTTTCTTGCTCGTAACCATAACCATGTCTCAAACTTGCCTGGTGAAACCCAAAATAATAAGCTCCTTCAATGCCGCTGTACATGCCTACTCCATTCTTTTCGTCGTTTTCCCAATAGCCGGTAAAAGTTGAACCATCTTCATACATGATGATACCTGGTCCATTTCTCATTCCATCTTTAAAAAAGCCTTCGTATTGTTCCCCATTTTCGTAATTAAATACACCGTATCCATCTTCACAATCACCGGTACACCC
Source organism: Flavobacteriia bacterium (assembly GCA_011391075.1). GTDB lineage: Bacteria > Bacteroidota > Bacteroidia > Flavobacteriales > Flavobacteriaceae. The sequence goes on from JAABRF010000045.1 coordinate 12,476, forward strand.
TGTTGTTAAACCTAAACCCCAATCTTCTTCTTCATCCACTATATTATTGGTTTCAATATAACTCATATCGGCTTCAGTGGAACCTATGGTTTTGCCATTTGTAAAAGTTATTTTTCTAAATTTAAAATCTTCCATATTAAGGAAATCACTGGCGTCATGATAATAACTTTTTACAAAATTACTACCTATGAATTCGTATTTATATATAGCAGAATCATCACCATCATAAGAAGAAGAGATGATGTTTCCATATTGATCATGCGTATAGGTATAGTTTGAATTGCCAAAATATTCATTTGTACTTTCATAGGAAACTTGTTTATTATTTACATATTTGGATACACCAGTTGAGCTGGCAACACCATCTACCAAATATTTGTATGTTTGAGTATACGTTGAGGTTTTGTCTCCATAATCACTATATTCAGTAATACCTGTATCCACTCCTTCTGCATCCTTTGTAATGGATTTTAACAATCTTCCTTTTTTATCGTATTCATGAGTAGTAGTACTTTTACTGTATTCATTTTCATATAATTCGGTCATAAGTTTCCCTTTTTCATATTGGTAAGTATAAACCGATTCCGTATTATATGTTACATCTTTGTATACCTTTTTGATTAACAAACCTTTTGAATCATAGGTATAAATAGTTTCGGATTCTGAAGGATATTCTCCCAAAAATTGATTTTTAAGAGATATAATTTTTCCATTGTTATAAGTAGCGATGGTTATATTACTTTTTTCTACAGTCTTATCGAAATCATCATAATAATAGGTATGTTCTTCCAATTGTTTGACATCATTAGTCAAACCGTAATAGTTAGGATAAATTTCCAAAAGGCTCTCTTGGGCTTGAACTGCTATAAACAGCAAACTAGCAAATAAAGAGAAAACAACATTTTTCATTTTATAATTAATTTAAGTTAATGATTTGGCAAATATGGTATTAATAAATAGAAAATTATATACGAAAAACAACGTATTTTAATCAATTGACAAACAAATCAATTCCTCTTTTTAAATCATTGGTTTCAGTCCCTTGTTTTGTGAGGTACTTTTCAATCATTGTGCGTTTGTTTGCATCATGTCGAAGTGCTATCCAAAGAAAATCCAACAAAGTCATAAGAATGATTATCATCATAGCCGCAACGACTATGGCATGTGTAAATATGATAAAAAAACTTGATAAAATAACAGTAAATTGTTGTATAAAAACTCTAGGATAAGGTTGGAACATGGTTTCGCTAGGTTTGTATTTTTCAAAGAAAGCTACGTTTTGCCATCTCTTGAAATATTGAAAACTTTGACTCAATAGCACAAAACCCAACAAAGGTAACATTCCTTCCATCCTGATGGCAATAGACATGTTCTTTAAAACATTAAATGTATTCTGAATTTCTGGTATTTCAGCTCCAATAATATTGAATACAAAAACCGATTGAACAAAAATAAAAAACATATAATGGACTAGAAAAAAAAAGGATATGAAGACTTTACTACCGTCTGAATCTTTTGGTTGGTTTTTTAAAGTAAGCAGAAAAATGAAATGAAAAAAACCGATGATGATACTTTCCAAAAAATAAATCATCACAAAATTGACTGCATTAATCTGTCCAGTCAACAATAAAACGGTAAATAAGAGAAATTGAAACCATGTCAAAGCATTGAAAGCAGTGGGTTTCACAACATCTAAAAAAAAAGACATACATTATTAATTTGGGTATAAATTTAATCTAAATTTTTTTTCCTTTTATACGTAAAATTTCGTATTTCGATGCTTTCAAAAAAATTACTACTTTTACTATCAAATTATAAAAACTACTCACATGCGCAAATTTACTTCTCTTCTCATTCTGCTCGTTTCATTATATTTTTTCAATTCTTGTAATTGCCAAAAGTCAGAATCAAAAAAAACTGCCACTACTGAAACCGTATATGATTCCATCAAAGCCAAGCAATATGGCGCTGATGCATACGGTATGAAAAAATATGTAATGGCATTTTTGAAAAAAGGACCCAATAGAAGTTTGGATTCCATCCAATCGGCTTCCTTACAAAAAGCCCATTTAGAAAATATTTTTAAAATGGCTGATTCGGGCAAACTCATTCTGGCTGGTCCTTTTATGGACAATGATTCCATCAGAGGTATTTATATTTTTGATGTGTCTACAATAGAAGAAGCCCGCGCTTTAACCGAAACCGATCCTGCCATCAAAGCCGGAAGTTTGGTGATGGAATTACGAGAATGGTATGGAAGTGCAGCCTTGATGGAGGTGAATGCTTTGCATAAGACTTTGGAACGTAAAAGTGTACTTGAAGGAGAATGATGGGTGTGGGATGATGAGTGCGGGGTGATGGGTGATGGGTGTGGGATGATGTTTATACTTCTAATTTTTAACTTCGAGCCAAACATCTTCTAATTGTCTTAAATTTGAATACTTTTGGAAGAAATTGTAATAATGATTATCATTGCATAAATTATAATCCATTTAACAACTTACGCTATGAGTTTTAAATTTGAAAAATTGAAAATATGGCAATTAGCCATGGACTTTGGGGAGGATATCAATACCATGATTGATTTATTTCCTAAAAAAGAAATGTATAATCTGTCATCTCAAATTTTAAGAGCAGCTGATTCTATCGCTTTAAATATTTCAGAAGGTTCCATAGAACAATCCAATTTGGAATTTTCAAGATTTTTAAACTACTCCATACGTTCAATAGCAGAAGTAGTCACCTGCTTATATAAAGCAAAAAGACGAAATTATATTAATGAAGATATGTTCATTAAATACTATAACAAATCGTTTGAGCTTATGAATAAAACAATAGCCTTTAAAAACAAACTTAGGTGATGTGAGTGGGGTGAAGATGCCAACACCCAGCATCCAGCACCCAGCACCCAGCATCCTACCATTAACAAAAACCAACTATCTATGTTAAATGTAGAATCTTTTCGAGAATACTGTCTCTCCCTAAAAGGAGTTACCGAATCATTTCCTTTTGACGAATATACCCTGGTTTTTAAAGTTGGTGGAAAAATGTTTGCTTTGGTTTCCCTAGATACCCCCGAGTTTAGGGTCAATTTGAAATGCGATCCGGAAAGGGCTATTTCCCTTCGGGAAGAATATCCCGATCATATACTTCCGGGTTACCACATGAGTAAGTTGCATTGGAATACGGTGATTCCTACGGGGAAAATCGGGTTGTCACTCTTCAAGGAACTTACGGATCATTCTTATGATTTGATTGTGGAGAGTTTGACAAAAAAGGTGAGATTGGAAATGGGATTGTGATTAATTTTCAATTGAAATGATGTTAAACATAAATTTTTCATCTTCCCTATAATCAATCAACAGGTTTAAAGAATCATTTTCAACTTTAAGTTTGTTGAATTCGAAAAAGAGTTTCTCCATGGTATTTTTAGCATAAATTATAGGAAGATTGCGTTCAAATCCTATAAAAGTAAACCGGTTTGAATCATTTTTGTGTTTTTCATTCCGAGTGAAATCATCTTTATAAAATTGAGGTAAAACTACGTTCAAACAATCTATCGGATAGGTATTTTCTAACATTGGATAAAATATCGAACTTGCATTAATTTCCAATAATTGATTGTCATTCGGACACCAATTAATTGGCGTTTTAGGACATTCAAATGAAAAGGGAGATATTTTGAAAATAGCCGTATCATTTTCTAAAACTATAATCGGTGTTACGTTTCTGCATAAACAATTTTCAATAGAATCATACATAGTACCATAATTACGAAAACCATCTATGTTAAATTCCTTTGTATTCGATAATCTAATTCCATAATAGCGATACTCTTTCTTTTTGATTTTTTCAATTGGGTTACAAGCAAAAAAAACACTTATAAATATTATTACAAGTGTTTTCAATCCTATTTTATGAGCCATAAGCATACTTTATGAAGCCGCTTTCAGTTTATGCAAAGTCGTCTTGGACAACTTGTGATTTGCATAGTCTTTGGTTATCACCAAATTTTTATTATTTTCACTAGGCATATCAAACATGGCATCGGTGAGAATGGCTTCACAAAGTGAACGCAATCCTCTAGCTCCCAATTTGTATTCTACCGCTTTTTCAACCATAAAATTCAAAGCTTCTTCTTCAAATACCAATTCAATATCATCCAAGGCAAATAGCTTTTGGTATTGTTTGGTCAAAGCATTTTTGGGTTCGGTTAAAATGGCACGCAAAGTTTCGGCATCCAACGGATTCATATAACTGATGACCGGAAGTCGGCCGATGATTTCAGGAATCAATCCAAACTCTTTTAAATCATGCGGAATGATGTATTGCAACAAGTTTTCCTTATCCACTTGTTCTACATTCTTTTGAGCATTGTAACCTACCGCCTGCATATTCAATCGGCGTCCAATGATTTTATCTATACCTGAAAATGCGCCACCTGCCACAAAAAGGATATTGGTAGTATCTATTTCCACAAAACTTTGTTCGGGGTGTTTGCGTCCGCCTTTGGGTGGAACGTTCACCTTAGAGCCTTCCAATAGCTTTAAAAGAGCTTGTTGTACACCTTCTCCACTTACATCACGCGTTATCGAAGGATTATCACCTTTGCGGGCAATTTTATCAATCTCATCAATGAAAACAATGCCCATTTGAGCTTTCTCTACATTGTAATCGGCAGCTTGAAGCAAACGAGTGAGTATGGTTTCCACATCTTCTCCCACATATCCGGCTTGGGTTAAAACAGTAGCATCGACAATCGCAAATGGTACGCTCAACATTTTAGCAATCGTACGGGCAATCAATGTTTTCCCGGTTCCGGTATCACCCACTAAAATGATGTTACTTTTTTCAATTTCTACCTCATTTTCATCTTTTCCGCCTTGATCCAATCTCTTGTAGTGATTGTAAACCGCTACCGACATGGCTTTTTTAGTAAAATCTTGTCCAATGATGTATTGATCCAAAAATGTTTTGATTTCGCGTGGCTTTTTGATCTCAAACTTCGCTTTTTTTGACGTTTTGGATTTTTTACCGGTTGCTTCTTCTAGGACGATTTGATGTGCTTGCTCGATACACACATTACAAATATGAGCATCCATACCGGCAATGATGATATCGGTTTCCGACTTATCACGTCCGCAGAATGAGCAATATATATTATCTTTTTTGGCCATTAACTTATTTTAGATTTTAGATTGACGATTGGCGTCCCGATACCATGCTTGCAGCTTGGCAGGACTATCGGGAGGCGATTTTAGATTTTTTACAGATATTAAATCTTGTAAAATGGTATTTTAGTTACCATTCGTCCATTTATTTTGTCAAAATTTCATCAATCATACCGTAAGCTTTGGCTTCTTCGGCTTTCATCCAATAATCACGATCAGAGTCGGCATAAACTTTATCGTAAGATTGACCAGAGTGTTTGGAGATGATTTGATACAATTCCTCTTTCAACTTGACAATTTCACGTGCCGTGATTTCGATATCACTGGCTTGACCTTCAGCGCCACCAAGCGGTTCATGAATCATGATACGAGAATGTGGTAATGCAGAACGTTTGCCTTTAGCACCGGCTACCATGAGTACAGCTCCCATAGAAGCAGCCATACCGGTACAGATGGTGGCTACATCGGGTGTAATCAATTCCATAGTATCATAGATTCCCAATCCGGCATAAACGCCTCCACCGGGTGAATTGATATAAAGTGTAATATCTTTTTTGCTATCAACCGATTGTAAAAACAACAATTGCGCTTGAATGATATTGGCTACTTGATCGTTGATTGCGGTACCTAGAAATATGATTCTATCCATCATCAAACGAGAGAACACGTCCATTTGGGCTACGTTCAATTGGCGTTCTTCAATGATGTATGGGGTCACACTACTCACCAATCTATCGTAATGCATACTACTGATTCCGTGATGTTTGGTAGCGTATTCTTTAAATTCTCTGCCGTAATTCATATATGGTTATTATTAAAATTGTTTTAATTAATTGTGTAAAAAACACCATTTTCATTTGCTAAATAAAGCACTCCTTAAGTTAGAATACCATAAGGTCTTGAATGACATTGTGATGTATTTCCATTCTCCTCAAGGAAATGCAAATGTATTTATTTTTTCTTTTGGAAAACCATTCCTTAAAAAGAAAAAGGGTTTAT
>JAABRF010000046.1 GCA_011391075.1 Flavobacteriia bacterium
TAGCACCACTGCGATAAGTAACTTTTTCGGGAGTAACTTGCCCCAAAGCGGTGATGCTGATTAGCAAACCTTTATTACTTGACGTTGTATCGCCTCCGATTAAATCTATTTCGTGTTTGTCGCAAGCCATTTGAATTCCGGCATAGAGTTCTTCTAAGGCTTCCAATGGAAATCGGTTGGAAACGGCTAGGCTAACAGTGATTTGTTTGGCAACAGCATTCATAGCATACACATCCGACAAATTGACCATTACGGCTTTGTAACCCAAATGTTTTAAAGGCATATAAGCCAAATCAAAATGAATGCCTTCAATTAATAAATCGGTTGTCAATACCGTTTGCCCTTGTGTTAAATCCAAAACGGCAGCATCATCACCAACGCCTTTAAGGGTTGAATCGTGATGGATTTTGAAATTTTCAGTCAGGTGTTTGATGAGCTTAAATTCCCCAATTTGATCCAAAGAAGTAAATTGATTTGCTTTATTGTCAAACATATATTGAATTTTGAATGTAGAAATCAGAAAAAAAAACAAGTGAATCCTTGACATTTTTTTGCAAAAGTATTAATTTTTACCACTTAAACGCTAGCTTCTCCTTTAATTGCTCACTTTGACATTTCGATACTTCGGCAAGCTCAGAAACCAAAGCTCAATCCATCGCTTTGATTTGGGAACATCACACTAAAGTACAAATTTCTAATTTCTAATTTCTAATTTCTAATTTCTAACTTCAAACATTGTATCTTTGCACCCATTAAAAACAACTAAATGAGTAGTATAGTAGCCATAGTAGGAAGACCCAACGTAGGAAAATCAACTTTATTCAATCGTTTGGTTCAACGCAGAGAAGCTATCGTAGATGCAGTCAGTGGCGTTACCCGAGATAGAAATTACGGAAAAGGAAACTGGAATGGAAAGGATTTTTCCTTAATCGATACCGGAGGCTATGCTGTTGGATCGGATGATATTTTTGAAGAAGAAATTCGCAAGCAAGTAATGTTGGCCATTGATGAAGCCGATTTTATTATGTTTGTTGTAGACGTAGAAGAAGGCATTACACCTATGGATAGTACCGTAGCCGACATGCTCAGGAAAGTAAAAAAGCCGGTTTTTCTAGTAGTCAATAAAGTGGATAATTCGATGCGTATGACCGATGCAACCGAGTTTTACTCACTTGGATTGGGTGAATTTTATCCCATTTCGTCTATGAATGGAAGCGGAACCGGCGAAATATTGGATGCTATTACCGAATTAATTCCCATAGAGGAAGAAAAAGAGGAAATTGCTTTGCCTAGATTTGCTGTAGTAGGTAGACCTAATGCTGGAAAATCTTCCTTTATCAATGCTTTGATTGGAGAAGATAGATACATTGTGACCGATATTGCAGGTACCACCCGAGACAGTATTGATACCTATTACAATCAGTTTGGTTTTGAATTTAACTTAGTAGATACTGCCGGAATTCGTAAAAAGGGAAAAGTCAAGGAAGATTTGGAATTTTATTCTGTCATGCGTGCGGTTAGAGCTATTGAAAATTCGGATGTGATTCTATTATTGGTCGATGCTACCCGAGGATTTGAAAGTCAGGATCAAAATATTTTTTGGTTGGCTGAAAAGAATAAAAAAGGTATCGTCATTCTCATCAACAAATGGGATTTGATGCCAAAGGAAACCAATACTTTACGCGATATTGAAGCCCAAGTCAGAGAAGAAATTGCGTCTTTTCCCGATGTTCCCATTTTATTTATATCGGCTTTAACCAAACAAAGGGTTTTAAAAGCCATTGAAACGGCTGTAGAAGTATATAATAACATTCAAAGAAAAATCCCGACCAAACATCTCAACGATGTAATGTTGCCCATCATCAGCAACAATCCGCCGCCGGCAACCAAAGGTAAATATGTCAAAATTAAGTTTTGTACCCAATTACCTACACAAACACCTCAATTTGCCTTTTTTGCCAATTTGCCACAATATGTCAAAGAACCTTACCGTCGATTTGTAGAAAACCAATTGCGAAAGAACTTTGATTTTACTGGTGTTCCCATGGCGGTACATTTTAGAAAGAAATAATTTAAAATTAACTAATATTTTATTCAATGAAAGCATCCAATATTCAGTATTGTCCCGAGTATTTTTATCGATATATTCATAAAACGGATGATTTGGATTTTATAACCCTGCTTCAATTGAGTCTTGAAGAACTGAATCAAGCTCCTCTTGTTCAGTGGGAAATTATTGGGGATAAAGTATATGCAGATGGCAAATGGACGATTAAGCAAATCCTGCAACATTTAATCGATACCGAGCGTATTTTCACTTATAGAGCTTTGGCATTTGCTCGAAAAGATAAAGAAATCATTCCACCGTTTGATGAAAATGAATATAATGAAGTGGCTCAGGTTTCCCATCGTTCATTGGTTGATTTGTTGGATGAATATAAAAATGTTAGAAAAAGTTTGCTGAGTTTATACCTTTCTTTCACCCCTGAAATGTTACAAAACATCGGAAAAATGGCATCAGGAGAAATATCCGTATTGGCTTTCCCATTTATTTTAGCCGGTCACCAACGCTGGCATTTTGGAATCATTGAAGAAAGATATGCGCATCTTTAAAGTGTTTCCATAGGATGAACAAACCACCATTATATGCTTTATTACTCATTGGCGGACACAGCCGAAGAATGGGAATGGATAAAAGTTGGTTGGATTATCACGGCAAACCGCAGTGGATGTATAATTTGGAATTACTTGAAGCATTAACAGATAAGGTTTTTATCTCGGTTCGCAAAGGTCAACAAGTAGATTATCCTAATTTAATTGAAGATTTGTATGATGATTTAGGTCCATTTGGAGCCATCATGACTGCCATGCAAACCTATCCTGAAGCAGCATTTTTAGTATTTGCTACAGATATCCCTTTTTTAGGGAAAGAACATTTAAAATTTTTAGTTAAAGAAAGGGATTTACGTTATAGAGCAACAGCTTACCAAGGTTTAGGTAAGGATTATCCTGAACCTTTGGCTTGTATTTGGGAACCCGAAATGATTTCAGAATTTCAAAAGTATTATAAAAAAGGGATTTTTAAGACCATTCAACTATTGAAAAATAATCCTATAAAAACGCTGCCAATTGATGAAAATGCGATTCAAAACATCAATACTTATGATGAATATTTGAATTGTAAAAAGGATAAAAGATAGATAAGTTTAACTTTTAACTTTTAACTTTTAACTTTTAACTTTAAACCTTAAACCCTTTTCTACATATTCTTCTTAAAATTCTCCTTCACTTGTTCCCATTTTTCTTTATCCAAAATATAATCCTGCATGTTTTTATTACGGTATCTGTAGTATAAAAAAACGGGCAATAATACCAAAACGATGAGTAATACGGTAATTCCAATAATTTTTTCTGCATTTGGCATTTTTTGGTTTTGCATATAAAAACCAACGCCGAGCATTACTACTACTATAAATACCATAACTTTAATAAATGTTTTCAAAACTTAGACTTTTAAATATTATTCTTAAACTTCTCAATCAATCGTTCCACATTTTTTTTCTCACTTCCCACAAAAATTTCAAGATCCATAACGACTACCGGCCTTTTAAGAAAAGTATATTCATCCAAAAGCAATCGACGGTAATCCATTTCGTTGAGATTTTGATTTTTCAAATCCATTTCTTTATATTTTTTAGCCTTTCTACTGAAAAGGGCTTCATAGCTTCCGGCTAATGCTTTCAAATGTTCCAATTGATTTACTTGCAACGGATGTGTTTTAATATCAATGAGTTGGAATTTATCTACAGGTAATTGTTTGAGAATTCTCAAACTCGTATCGCAAGTTTTTATATAGTAGAAAGAGTACATTGTTACAAATATTGTATTTTCGGGCAAAAATACAACAAATGCAAAATACATATGACATTCTGATCAAGAACCGACAATATTTGTTGCAACTCATTGAGCCCTACAGTTTTGAACAATTGAATTTTGTGCCAAAAACTTTTTCAAATTCGATCATTTGGAATTTTGGTCACCTGATGGTTACTGAAAAAACGTTGACTTATGGGTTGAGTAACCTAGAAATTCCTATTGTAACAGCTAAAGAAATTGAAATGTTTAGAAAGGGAACTTTCCCAATTACCTATCAAAAAGAACTTTGGTATGAGATTAAATCAAATTTCATTTTATCTTTGAATCGCACTTTAATGGATTATCAAAAAGGGTTTTTTCATAGCTTTACACCTTATACTACAAGCATTGGTGTGAATTTATCCGATTTGGAAACTACAGCGCAGTATATCTTATATCACGAAGGAATACATGCCGGAGTCATTCAATCCATCAGAAAACAATTTTAGAATCAAAAATCGAAATAATTTAGTTCATTTTCAAATTTTAATTATGCAATTCAACACCAAAACCATACACGGCAATCAACATCATGATGCTTCAACAGGAGCCGTGATGCCTCCTATTTATCAAACATCGACTTATGCGCAAACTAGCCCGGGAGTTCACAAAGGATATGAGTATTCACGTACTGGCAATCCTACACGACATGCTTTGGAAGAGGCATTTGCTTCTTTGGAAAATGGGAATTACGGCTTGGCATTTGGATCAGGTTTGGCTGCAATAGATGCAATTTTAAAACTCTTTGTACCCGGAGATGAAATCATTGCCACCAATGATTTATATGGTGGAACATACAGATTATTTACCAAGGTTTATGAAAAATTTGGTTTGGTTTTTAAGTTTGTGGATATGCAAAATACAGAAAATATATCTGCTCAAGTTACTTCAAATACAAAATTAATATGGGTAGAAACACCTACCAATCCCATGATGAACATCATCGATATTGAAGCAGTAATCCAAATAGCACGTCAAAACAAAGTCCTATTGGCGGTAGACAATACTTTTGCCACACCCTATTTGCAATTACCATTAGATATGGGAGCTGATATTGTCATGCATTCGGCAACCAAATATTTAGGAGGACATTCAGATGTGGTAATGGGCGCATTGGTTGTTAAAGATAAAGAATTGGCCGATAAATTGTATTTTTTACAAAACGCCAGTGGAGCCGTTTGTGGTCCCATGGATAGTTTTTTAGTATTGAGAGGATTGAAAACGTTGCACGTAAGAATGCAAAGGCATTGTGAGAATGGAGCACAAGTGGCAGTATATTTAAAAAACCATCCTAAAATTGATAAGGTGTATTGGCCTGGTTTTGAAAACCATCCCAATCATGAAATAGCCCGAAGACAAATGAAAGATTTCGGCGGGATGATGAGTTTTACTGTAAAAGGCAATCATAAGGCAGATGCAATTACCGTTGTTGAAAATCTCAAATTATTCACCTTGGCAGAATCGTTAGGTGGCGTAGAATCTTTATGTGGACATCCGGCAACGATGACACATGCTTCAATCCCAAAAGAAGAAAGAGAAAAAACCGGGGTAACAGATTCCTTAATACGATTAAGTGTGGGAATTGAAGATGTTGGAGATTTAATCGAAGATTTGAGACTTGCTTTATTACATGTTTAAAAAAAAAGAGACTTAAATTTAAGTCTCTTTTTTTTATATGTTAATTTATTAAATAAACATAGCCTACTGTTAAGGAATACAACCAATCGTTAAATTGGTTTGAACTATCTTTAGGGTCTAATGCATCAATTTTATTAGAGAAAAAATATTGCCAACGGGTATCAATAACGATATCAGCTTTATCTGAGGCTTTGATACGTGTACCTGCACTAAACAGCATAGATCCTGTTACTTCAGAATCGGTGAAAATAGCATTGTTCTGATATTTGGGAAATAATATGGAAGGGTCTGCTTCATAATCTCCTAAATCATACTCAAAAGTCGGTTTGCTAAATGTTACAAGTGCACCTATACCAACATATGGATCTAATAATCTTTCTCTATTTACACTGAATTCATAAGTATCATAAAGGTGATATTCCAACGTTGTACCTGTATTAATAATAGAACTGGTACCATGCATAGCTTTGAGTTGATCTGCAGCTGGAGTACCTGCATCAACATATTTTCCAAAATGTTCTAATTTGGCTTGCATATAGGAAATTTCAGTTTTCACTTTGAAATGCGACGTAAACCATTCATATCTTTCATTCCACAAACCATAGCGATTGAAAAAGTTAAGATAGAAAGTGGCAGCAGTTGAGGCTCCAATATTTCCTGAAACGCCACTTTGGAAATCACCTCTTTCGCCGTAGTCGGTTTGAAATGATGCCATTCCAACGTTAAAACCAGCTTCGTAACTTAAACTGATTTGACTTTGTATGCTGATATAAAAAAGCATTACAAAAGTTACAGATAAAAATGTTTTAATACGCATTTTATAAATAGTTTTTCGGGACAAATATATTAATTTTCTGAATTAAGGAACAAATTGAACGTTAAATTCTTCATTAATAGTCCAATTCGCTCGTAGATCAATTGTTTTGATGTAATAAAATACTTTTTCGGGTTGTCTTCTTGATAGAAATAATCCTGGATCCCATATTGAGTTTTCATTTTCATCTAAAATTGCCCTTACAGTATATTTTCCGGGTTTCAATGTTTTAAACTCAAGTTTTTGATCATGTAAACAATAAGCTGAACTTTCAACCTCATTTTTTTCATTTATCAATTCAATGATGATGGGTTTTGTTTCTTCGCTTTTAATAGATAATATCAAATCCCCATAATCTTCCAGTTTTTTTATGGAAAAAGAGGATTTTATACTGTCATTTTCATTTCCAAAAAAATCAGTAATAGCTCCAGGAAGAATTGATAAATGATATTTTGTTGAGGCTTTCTTTTCAAAATCGATATAAAACTTATCCTTATTATATTCTTCAATTATTTGAAAAGGAATAGGAAATGAATCGACATCAATGAAACTGAACTTTTTTGAATCAATTTTTATTATGGGAATGCTGGATGAAAAATTAATAGTATCTCTAAAATGTAAAGTCGATTTAGTGTTTAAAAAAATATTTAAACTGTCTTTTACTTTGCTTCTCAGTCTTACAGGATAAGATTTTTCTGTAGATTCTTGCTGTATATCTAACCACAAACTATCTGTCACAACATCTTGAAACCATACATGTATACTATCACTAACTTTATCTTTCTGAATCAAATATGAAATAGGATTTCCATTTTTTTCACGAATGGCATTGATTTTGGCATTCCATTTGCCTTGAAAACCTACCACGATATGGTTTTTCTGTACTTCTATTGGGTTTTCAATTTTAAAGTTGGGAATTTCTTGCGAAAGAACAATATTTACGATGCTATCGCCCGGAATTTGAATATTGTGGTCTAGAAAACCAATTTTATCCTCTTTAGGATTGAAAATCATGTTGTTGCTTTTGTCTTTTAGTGCAAAAATCGCATAATTTCCAGCTTTAATATTGGTTACCTCAAAATAAGTTGAATCCAATGTGTTGGCTAAATAATCGGGTTTTTCCTTGTAAATCGTCGAATCTGAATATTGTTCATCTATTTCATACATTAAAATAGAAACCGATTTTTCTTTTTGTGGGGAGAATGCATCACGTGTATTTCCTGATATTTTTAATGAATCAATATAATCACCCGTTGAAAAAAGATACTTAAATTGTTTTAATGGATTTCCTTCAGAATTATCGGTTACAGCATTTCCAAAGTTAAAAGTATAGGTGGTGTTTTCTTTTAAGGTATCTAAAATTTTAATACTGATAAATTTGCTGGCAGTTCCAACAGGTGTGATTTCAGGTGCATATTTCATGGGTGGCGAAATAATCAACTGTTTATTCAAATCTTTAAACTTGATATATTCATCAAAGTAAATCTTGATTTTATTTTCCTTAAATCGAATACTCTCAAAATCGGGAGTTGCATGAATGGAAATGGGCGGTTTTTCATCTTTAGGGCCACCAGATGGCGTTCCAACTCTTGCGCAACTACTTATTATAGCAATGGATAATATAATGTAAATATACCTTTTAGACATGTTGATATTTTGTTTAGCAAAGAAACAATTTTTGAGAATATGGATTTCAAAAATAAAAAATAATTATTGATATTTAAGTTAAAAAATTAGGAATTCATTTTTCGTGTTTTTTTATTTTAAAATTAAATAACGAACCAATGTATCAAACTCATTTTTTTCAAAATAATTGTTATTATAAATTCCTTTTGTAAAAATCTTGTAAAGTGTTAGAATTAGATATAATGATTTCATAACTTCAAGACCATTGTTCTCCCTATCGTTCAAGAGAAGCGATATCTTAAACTCATAATTGACTTAAATATGAACATCAATAATCAGGAACTGCCATTGTCGCCAAACTGATTTTAACTAATGGAACTTTAAGTAATTCGTGAGCGCATGCTTCTAAAGTTGCACCTGTAGTCAAAACATCATCGATCAATAAAATGTGTTTGCCTTTTAATTTATCCAATTGAACACCTTGAAATTTTTCATTTATTTTGTCAAATCGGTTTAATTTGTTTTTATGTGTCTGACTTTCTGTTTGATACGTTTTAATTAGCACATCGTCCCATACCGGAATTTGAAGTTCAATCGCAAGTTGGTTTGCAAAAAACGTCAATTGATTGTAACCCCTTTTTTTCATTTTTTCTGGATGCAAAGGCACCATTACAATGGCATCCAAATTTTGAAATCGAGTACTGTTTTGAATGTCTTTTCCTAATAAGCTTCCAAACAAAGTACCAATTTTTTGATATCCATGGTATTTTAATTTGTGTATTAATACTTGAGTGTTTCCTTTTTTTCTAAAAAACAAAAGAGCTGTTGCCGCTTCAATTGGAATACGACCTCTGAATTTTTTTTCAAATGGATTGTCTGGAAAATCAGTATATTCGGTAAAAGGTAACTCAAACGAACACGATAAACAAACAATTTGTTCGGTTTCCATCAAGTGGGTTCCACATACCAAACAAGAGTCAGGGAAAAATAGGTGTAATAATTCCATTAACATATTCATATTGTGCAATTTAAATCAAATTTATAGTATTGTCAGGGTAAACAATATTTTTCCTAAATTTGCGTTATAATTTACAAATATATATTTTTTTCAATAAGAGAAAAATTTTTAACCTTTTTTAAACCTAAGCTAATTTTAAACCCTAATCCATCATGGAAACAACATCTGAAAAAAACAATTCCAAAATCATCATCATCATATTGTCTTTACTATTAGCAGCCTTGGCAATATTTACAATTTTTAATTTGAAAAGTTCAGGTGATAAAATAGATGACCTAACTGAAACGAAAGCCAAAATTGAAACCGAATTGAACGCTAAAATTGCAGAATTGGACAAAGCAATGACTACCAATGCAGATATGAATGATCAGCTCAATGAAACTAAAAACCAACTTGTGAGTTTGAGAGATTCAATTATGCAATTGAAAACTATCGATAGACAAGCTATTGGCAAATTGAATATGAGAATTGCTGAATTAGAAAAAACCAAACTCAAACTACTAAAAGATGTAGATTCTTTGAAAGTTGCCAACAAGCTCTTGGGTATTGAAATAGACAGTGCGAATGCCAATATTGAACGTCAAGAAACAACTATTCTTACTAAAACTGTAGAAAATGAAGAATTGAACTCTAAGAATACTAACTTAACCGATAAAGTTAATAAAGGAGCTGCATTGAAAATCAGTAATGTTAAAGCAATAGCCTTGAAAGAACGCAGTTCCGGAAAGTTAAAAGAGTCTGAATATGCAAGTAAGGTGGATGCTTTTAGAATTAGTTTCTTAATCAGAGAAAATTCTATTGCAGAATCAGGTACTAGAAAAGCCCATATTGTAATTCAAAATGCTTCCGGAAAAATCATTGGAGAAAAGGGAGCTTTCTATGATGTAAATGGTCAGCAGATAGGATTTTCAGACGAAACAGATGTCAATTATGACAACAATGATCTTGAAGTTATCGCTGTAACCGATATACCACAAAACTCTTTGTCTAAAGGTGAATATTTTATTAAAATCTATTTGGAAAACAGATTTTTAGGCTCAACTAAAGTAACTCTTAAATAATTTTTATATAAATAACCTGTAAGTTTTTTGTATTTTCCAAAGTTTTAATACTTTTACGCATATTTTATGCATTTAAGTATTAGTACAATATTAAACCACTCTCTATGTCATATATTTATGAACCTGAAATAGAAGAAGAAGACGAAGGGTATTCGATTCCTAAGATTCTCGTTGCATTCCTTTTACTTATCTTATTAGGGGTAGGTGGTTATGTCATGTGGCAAAGCAATTCTATCAAAAAGAAATTTCAATCCTTAGAAAGCCAAAAAAAAGAAGTAGAAAATGAATTGGATGAGATGATCTTAAAATACAATTTGGCTATTGATGATAATGGATCGTTATCTGGAGAGTTAAGTGAAGAGAGAGATCGTATCATAAGGTTTAGGGATTCAATTAAAAAAATTAAAGGGAATGAAAACATTAGTATAGAGGATTATAATAAAGCAATAAAATCCCTTAAAGACAACAGTGCCTTGGTTTTTGATGAACCCATTAAAAAGACGTCAACAAGTGGTACCGAAAACACATCGTCTAGTGCATCTAAAGCTGATGAAACAAAAGTTGAACTTAAAAATCCTATTGCCACTGAAACAAAAACAGATCCGGTAGCTGGAAAAGATGAGGTTAAAGATAATGCTACAGTTAAAACTGATAATTCAACGGTTGATACAAAAACTGTCTCTACTGCTGAAACAAGTATTAAGTCTATAGATCGGGTTGAGATTCCGCCAACTTACCCTGGATGTACGGGTGATGTAGTTCAGAAAAAGGCTTGTTTCAACCAAAAAGTAAAAAGTGCTTTGGTTAAAAAGTTTGATCCAAATTTAGCATCTGATCTTAATCTAAGTTCGGGGACTCAAAGAATTATGATCAATTTTACTGTGGATAAATTTGGTAATGTTACTAATATCACTGCCAAAGGACCTCATCCCAAAATGGAAGCAGAAGCTATAAAAGCTGCCAAATCACTTCCCAAAATGACAGCAGCACGTCAAAATGGAGTACCTGTTGATGTGGTTTTCAATGTTCCTATTACTTTCGTTGTTGAATAACAATTGGAAGTCAAATATAAATTAAATGGAAATATCTAGCATATTTCCATTTTTTTGTTTTATAAAACTAAAAGGTTTTTAACTTTGCAACATGGCAAATCAAGAAGAACAATTTAAAAAAGTAGTAGCACATGCCAAAGAGTATGGCTACGTAGTACAATCAAGCGAAATTTACGATGGTCTAAGTGCCGTGTATGACTATTCGCACAATGGAGTTGAACTCAAAAACAACATTAGAGAATATTGGTGGAAAGCTATGGTGCAATTCCATGAAAATATCGTTGGAATTGATGCTGCAATTCTCATGCATCCTACTACATGGAAAGCATCGGGACACGTTGACGCATTCAATGATCCACTCATCGATAACAAAGATTCTAAAAAAAGATACAGAGCAGATGTACTTATAGAGGATTATGCTGAAAAACTCTTGCAAAAAGCGCAAAAAGAGATTGAAAAAGCAGCTCAAAGATTTGGTGAAGCATTTGACGAAGAACAATATAAATCCACCAATCCTCGTGTATTGGGTTATTTGACGGAAAGAGATCAAGTGCTAACTCGAATGGCTAAGTCATTGGAAAATAACGACCTCGCCGATGTGAAAGCTTTGATTGACGAATTGGAAATCACTTGTCCGGTATCGGGAAGTAAAAATTGGACCGAAGTCAAACAGTTCAACTTAATGTTTGGAACTAAACTTGGAGCCGATGCCGAAACTGCAATGGATTTATATTTGCGTCCCGAAACGGCGCAAGGAATATTTGTTAATTTCCTCAATGTACAAAAAAGCGGCCGTATGAAAATTCCATTTGGAATTGCTCAAACCGGTAAAGCTTTCCGAAATGAAATCGTTGCCCGACAATTTATATTTCGCATGCGCGAATTTGAACAAATGGAAATGCAGTTTTTTATACGTCCGGGTGAACAAATGAAGTGGTATGATATCTGGAAAAAACGCCGTATGGCTTGGCATTTATCCTTGGGAATGGGTGCTGAAAACTATCGTTTTCACAAACATGAAAAGCTTGCCCATTACGCCGATGCCGCCTCCGATATCGAATTTAATTTTCCATTTGGATTCAAAGAATTGGAAGGTATTCACTCACGCACCGATTTTGATTTGTCCAGTCATGAGAAATTCTCCGGAAAAAAATTACAGTTTTTTGATCCTGAACTCAATGAGAGTTATGTACCATATGTAATAGAAACATCTATTGGTCTTGATAGAATGTTTTTGGCAATATTTTCCAATTCCTTGATGGATGAAACATTGGAAGATCAATCCGTAAGAACTGTTTTAAAATTACCAGCCATTCTAGCACCTGTTAAAGCAGCTATTTTACCATTGGTTAAAAAAGATGGTTTACCAGAAATTGCACACCAAATCATAGCAGATTTAAAATTTGATTTCAATGTAATTTACGATGATAAAGATGCTATCGGAAGAAGATACAGAAGACAAGATGCTGTAGGTACACCATTCTGTATAACGGTTGATCATCAGACTTTGGAAGATCAAACTGTGACCATTCGCCATCGGGATAGTATGGAACAAAATCGAGTTAGAATTGATGCTTTAAAAAATATCATAGCTCAGGAAGTATCAATAAGTAGCTGGTTGAAAAAAATGCAAGAAGCATTATAATCTTTTCTAATCAAGGAGATTATAATTATTTTTTTGTATTTTTAAACCGTTTTACACAATATATAGAAACTGAATAGGTTTTTATATATACAAATTTTATACATTTTGAAAAAGTTTATCTATATAATAGGGGTTTTGGCTTTGTTTTTTTGGAGTTCGTGCTCAACTCGAAAAGATAATTTTGCTAGTCGTTCGTATCACAATGTTACTACCAAATTTAATGTATTATACAATGGTAATGTCGCATTGGACAAAGGAATTTTGGATTTAAATTCCGATTACGAAGACAATTATTGGGAAGTACTTCCCGTTGAACCTTTGAAAATCAATGAAGAAGTAATTGATTTGCCAGGACAAAAAAGCGAGGATTCGCCTAAGACCACCTTTGATATTGCAGAAGAAAAAGCAGTGAAAGCGGTTCAAAAACATGGAATGTACATTGCCGGAAATGAAAAAAACAAGCAAATTGACGATGCTTATTTGCTATTGGGAAAAGCGCGTTATTATTCCCAACGATTTGTCCCTTCTTTAGAAGCTTTTGAGTTTACTTTAAAAAATAATCCCAATTCCGATCTCAATACTGAACTGCGAATTTGGAAAGCTAAAACGCTAGTGCGATTGCAAAATGAAGAAACGGCTGTAGACCAATTGAAATTACTTTTGAGAAAAGACAATCTCAAAAAAGAAGAATTGGAACATGCACATACAGCTTTAGCAATGGCTTATATAGCATTGGATAGCTTTCCTGCAGCAATCAAACAATTGCATTTGGCTTTAGAATCGGATGAAAATAAAGAGCAACACGCTCGTAATTTATTTGTTTTAGGACAATTATACGATTTACAAAAATCAAATGATTCAGCTCAATGGGCTTTTAATCAATTGATTGATTATAAAAAAGCGCCTCGAAAGTATGAAGTACATGCGTATTTGAAAAATGTAAAGTACACCGATGACCCCAATGAATTGAATCTACTCAAAGATAAAATTAAAAAGATATCCAAGGATCCGCTCAACAAACCCTACGAAGATGAAATCCATTATCATTTGGCTGAGATCAGTTTTAAAGAAGGAAATGATACAGATGCTTTAAAGTATTTACACCAATCAGTTGGTTTTCCGCAAGCAAAGAAGTACCAAAAAGTACTTTCCTATGAACGTTTAGGAGATTATTATTTTGATAAAACCGACTTTGTAACAGCAGCAGTTTACTATGACAGTGTTCGTCCTCACGTAGAAAACTCCAACACCAAACACATCAAAAAATTGGAGCGAAAAATTAAAAACCTCGAAGATGTGGTTTTTTATGAAAATCTATTGAAAGAGAATGATAGTATATTAGGTTTGGTTGCCATGAATGAAACCGATAGAAAAACCTATTTTGAAGCCTATATTGCCAAACTTAAAAAAGCAGATGAATTAAGAGCCATACAAATTGAAAATGCCGAACGAAATCAAACTGCAGGCAATCAAACTATTCCTGATACAAAAGAAACTACAACTTCAAAAGGGAAATGGTATTTTTACAATACCCAAACAGTTGCTTTTGGTAAAAGTGAATTTTTAAGGTTGTGGGGTAAAAGAGAACTCAAAGATAATTGGAGATGGGCTCAAAATAAATCAGAATTGGTTGGCAATGAAAAATCAGCAAATGATTTTAGAAACAATTCAACAAAAGAAGAAGGGCAATCACCTGATTATAATGTCAATACGTATCTTCAAAAAATCCCAACCGACCTCAAAGAAATCGATAAGTTAAAAGAGGATAATGCCAACGCTCTTTACCAATTGGGTTTGATTTATAAGGAAAAATTCCAAGTCTATCCATTAGCTGCCAATAGATTGGAAAGATTTTTAGATAAAAATTCAAAAGAAAACCTCAATTTGCCGGCAAAGTATCATTTGGCAAAAGTATATGAGAAAATGGGAGATGTTAGATCGACTGATCTTAAAACTCAAATCATCAGTCAACATCCCGATTCCAGATATGCTCAAATGCTTCAAAATACTAAGGAAGCTCTTGTAAATGACAGCATCAAAACGCCAGAAATGCATTATGAAAAAGTCTATTGTGATTATGAGTACGAGTTTTTTGATTTGGTATTGAGTCAATGTGAAGCAGCTGTTGTTCAATATGCCGATGAACCTATATTGCCAAAGTTTGAATTGTTGAAAGCCTATGCCTTATATCATGTCAAAGGCAAAGATAGTTTTGTGGATGCATTGGAATTTGTTGTGGCCAACTTTCCCAAAACGGAAGAAGCCATTCATGCTCAAGAAGTTTTAGATAGATTAAATGGAATAGTAAGACCAAAAGAAGAACCCAAAGAAATCAAAGTAAGGGAAGAATCTAAAGAAAACCCAAGAAAAGCATTTGAAAAAACAAACGAACCTATAAAAGGAATGGATGAGGACGAGAAGAAACAGAAAGTGCTAGAAATGATTAAAAATCAAGGGCCACCACCTTCAGAAAAAGAGAAAAGAGGATAGATGATTCAAATGGATAACAGCATACAATTGATAGCATTAATTTTTTAACCCCAACCAAATATGTTCGCAGAAAAAAAACAAATCACAGTAGAACCTGAAAGAAACGTCATGGGTAAAGCCACCGAAATCAAAGGAGATATTATCTCCAATGGTGACTTTAGAATTGACGGAAAAGTGGAAGGCAATATCACCACTGCTGGTAAACTCATTTTAGGTAAGGAAGGCATCATCAAAGGGATTGTTAATTGTGGCAATGCCGATTTTGAAGGAAAATTTACAGGTAAATTATATTGTACCGGAACATTGAGTCTTAAGTCAACTGCAGCAATCGAAGGTGAAGTATATCTAGAAAAATTATCCATTGAACCAGGAGCTGTTTTCAATGCTATATGCAGTATGAAAGGCGTAAAATCATTAAAAACATCTGATGACACAACCCAATCAGAATCCCAAAAAGCCATTTCGTAATTATGTTGTTTTTTCGGGGATTGCTGTCCAAATGGGATTAATTATCTATTTGGGAGTTTATTTTGGAAAATGGGTAGATGGTAAAATGGCATTTCAAAAGAGATATTTTACCATATTGTTTACTTTTCTTGCAATGATTATTGCCATTTATGCGGTCATTGCTCAACTAAAGAAATTTAATGAGAAATAATTTTTTAGCGATTATCAAATTTACTGGAATTCTCTTGGTAATTTTATCAGGAGTATTTTTTTTACATACATTCTTATATGAGCACATTGAAGCCATGTATAAGAATCAATTTTTTTCAGCCTATGCTGTTAATTTTTTTCTAGCCATTACCATTTTTTTAGTTTTAATTCTTCTAAAAAAAAAGCATACCCATCTTCTTGGATTTGCTTATTTGGGTGGAAGTTTACTGAAATTTCTAATCTTTTTTATTTTTTTCTATCCCTATTACAAAGCAGATGGAACTTTGGATAGGATGGAAGGGCTCACTTTCTTGATACCCTATTTTACATGCTTAGTATACGAAACATATTATGTAGTAAAAATGCTCAATAAGTAATGAATTGATTTATTGGATATCTGCATAAAATTGACTAAAAAAAATTTTGTTTCTTAATTAATAAATGTAATTTTGCAAATCTTTAAAAGGTGTATTTTCATAGAATTAATTATGTATAGAATTCAAAATTTCGTTTCCGCGCTTTTTTTCTTGTTTGCGATCTCTGCAAGTGCTAATACAGTACCCGATTCTATACCTTCACACGATGATCATGCAGTTCCAAATCAAGAATTGGAATCTGTTAGTTTTCGCGATGAAATTAAGGAAGATATTAAACACCACTTACAGGATTCACACGATTTCACACTATTTCATAGTAAAAAAGATGGTTCGGGATTTAGTATTCCGCTTCCGGTTATTTTGATTGACAATGGATTACATGTTTTTATGTCTTCAAAATTTCATCATGGAGAAAGCGTAGCTGAAAGTAAAGGAAATTATTACACTTTATATCACAATAAAATTTATAAGACCGATGCTGAAGGTACGATTCATTATGACGAACATCATCATCCTACTAATACAAAGCCGTATGATTTTTCATTGACTAAAAGTGTAGTGACTATTATTTTAGCCTCTCTATTGATGTTATGGATGTTTACTAGCTTGGCAAAATCGTATAAGAAAAATAACGGGATTGCTACCGGATTTGGTCGTTTTCTTGAGCCTTTGGTTCTTTTTGTAAGAGATGAAATAGCTATTCCAAATATTGGTGAAAAACACTATAAAAGATATATGAGTTATTTATTGACCATATTTTTCTTTATATGGTTGTTGAATTTACTTGGATTAACTCCGCTAGGAGTTAATGTTACTGGAAATATTGCCATTACTTTTTCTTTAGCAATTTTAACTTATTTGATAACTACTTTTACAGCTAAAAAAGATTATTGGAAACATATCTTTTGGATGCCTGGCGTACCAAAACCTATGAAAGTAATTCTTGCACCTATTGAGTTATTGGGTACGATCATCAAACCATTTTCTTTAATGATTCGTCTCTATGCCAATATGACTGCTGGTCACGTAGTATTGATGAGTATTTTAGGATTGATTTTTATATTTAAAAGTTGGGTAGGCGGCCCTTTGTCTTTTGGATTGGCTTTTGCCCTTGCCTTATTAGAATTATTGGTCGCAGCTTTACAAGCCTATATTTTCACCATGTTGTCTGCTTTGTATTTTGGGATGGCTGTCGAAGAACACGAACATCATCACGAAGAAGCTCACACCGAACATCACTAAGAATTATTTTTTAATTTTAATTTTATATTTATGGAAATTCCAACAATTGTAGGAGCAGGTTTAATCGTAATCGGTGCCGGTTTAGGTATCGGTAGAATTGGTGGTTCAGCAATGGACGCTATTGCACGTCAACCAGAAGCTTCAGGGAAAATTCAAACAGCTATGTTGATCGCAGCTGCTTTGATTGAAGGTATTGGATTTGCAGCTTTGTTTGCATCCTAAACTTTACAAAACATCGGTTGCAACGGTTGGTTGAAACCGATGTTTGTTTTTTTAATTCTTGATAATATTTTAATTTTTATACAATGGAAAAATTAATTAACGATTTTTCATACGGTTTGTTTTTTTGGCAACTCATTCTTTTTGTAGGGTTGATTTTTGTGCTTAAGAAGTTTGCTTGGAAACCTATTCTCAATGCAGTAAACGAAAGAGAAGAAGGCATCAAAAACGCCCTAGCCGAAGCCGAAAATGCACGCAAAGAAATGCAAAATCTCACCGCCGATAACGAACGCATCCTTAAAGAAGCGCGTAACGAACGTGAAGAATTGCTTAAAGATGCTCGTAGTATTCGCGAAAGTATGATTGAAACAGCCAAAGGTGAAGCTCAGAATGAAGCCGAGAAAATGATCATCAAAGCCAAAGAAAGTATTGAAAGTGAAAAAATGGCCGCTATAGCCGATTTGAAAAAACA
>JAABRF010000047.1 GCA_011391075.1 Flavobacteriia bacterium
GTAAGCGTCAAAGTTCCGCTTATAGATAAGGGAACACTCAATGTGATTCCAGATACGGAAGTATTATTTACGGTTAGGTTTGTCAAACTTGCGGTTGGTGCAGATGTAAAATTATAAAAAACACCACTACCAGAAACAGATTGACTATTGATACCTGCAACATTTACTGCGTTTGCAAAAGAACTTAAATTTAAAGTTCCAGTTCCAACATATTTACCATTATTGGTCAAATTTCCGTTTAAATATATAGTATTAGAAGAATCTCTAAACTCTCCATTGGCAGCAATTGTCAAATTTCCATTGATTCCAAAAGAGAAGTTTGTTGAAACGAATCTGTTCGTACCAACTTGTGTATCTACTTCAATATTTCCAAATGAAAAACGTCCTGAACCTACCCAAGTATTGATTCTAAATCCATTTATACTATTTCCACCCGCATCTGTTGAAACACCATTTCCAAATTTTACTGTATGATTCGTATTACAATCATATTGTGATGAACTGCTGTATGCAAATGAATTAGTAGCCGTTGAATTGGCATGTGGATCGACTATAACTATCGAACCACCTGTTAAACTCAAGGTACTGGTATTAATTTGCACCAATGAAGTAGAGGCTGCAACTGAGGTATTGGCATCTCCGGCATTATTACCATCAATAATAATTGTGCCACCTGATTGATTGAATGCGGCACTTGAAACGGCAATATTTAAATTTCCATTGATGTTAAGGGTTCCACCTTGAACAAAAAGAAAACCATTATTGGTCAATGAAAAATTATTGGCTCCACATCCAATGGTAAGTTCTCCTGAAGTTATATCCAAGCCTGCACCACTATTTACTGTTACATTTTTAGCAAAATTTCCTGCAGAATTTACTGTAACGGTATGTCCATTTAAAATGATAACCACATTACTACAAGTTGGCACAATTCCACCATTCCAAGTAGTAGGTTGGTCCCAGTTTCCACTTGTCAAAGTTGTAATAGGAATATCTCCACTATTGATGCCGACATAAAGTGGGGCAGCGGTCAATTGCTCAATAGTCAATCCGGTGCGTTGCACTCCAGGAGTTGTGGTCCCGTTTTGATGTGTTCCACCCATAGTGGCTGAAGCTAATATGACTCTCGAGTTTCCATTGGCTGCTAGATAAACACCATTAGCTAAGATAGCTACTGAATGTGTACCCGATACATATACATAGCCACTTTCAGCTGAAACAGTCCAATTTCCATCAAAACGATCCGTAACTGTGTAACCGCTATCATCTATGGATAAACCTGTGGATAGGGTGGTCGCATCTGTATATTTCACTGTTAAATAGCCGGCTGTATTTCCGGTTGTTGTGCTGGAAGAACGAGAAATGTACATGGCTCTTGTACTACCTGTTGCAGATAAAAATGGGAATCTACTCGTGGCAGAAGTAGGATCAGATCCAGCGGTTATTCCAGTTCCAGTAGCACCTACAGTGTACCATCTGCCATATTTGGCACCAGGTAAAAATCCACTACCAACCGGTGCTGTTAAGGACATTGAACTCGTAGTTGTATTGGTCGCATTACCATGATAGAGGGTTCTCGTTCCCAAATTGACTTTTGATCCGGTTACATCCAAACCATGTTGAATGACGATATTGTCAAATTGCCAATCTATATTTGGGATAGTTGTACTAGTATTGTTGAGTTTTAAATTTCTGATAATATTACCCGTTCCAAAAGTTCCCGAACCGCTAACCGTTTGTGGAGCAATACCATTTAAAGTTAAATATCCTGTTGAAGTTGAACCTATTGTAACATCAATGACCCCATTATTGGTTATATTACCGGCAACTGTAAGTGTTTTTCCGGTTGTTCCACTGAATACATTCAATATACCACCTGAATTGATATTTAAATTCCCAAGCACATTAAAAGTAGTAGGTGTTGTGCCATAGCCTAAAATGCCATCTACAGTTAAATTAAAAGCGCCTTGATTAATGGCATCGATCGTTACCGTATGACCTATAGAAACTGTAACGTTATCAGCCGCAGAAGGGACACTTCCGGTATCCCATGTGGCACCTGTAGTCCAATTTCCAGTGTTGACAGATACGAAATTTCCAGGAGCTGTAGCAATCAAAGAGACATCATCTAAAGCTGCGGGAGGATTTCCAATAGTTGAACTATCAGATTTCCATTGAAAAATCAAACGGTAGCTCGTACCGGGTATTCCTAAAAAATTAATGGTCTCATTATTCCATGATCCGGCATTCAATTTATACATGCCTGATGTAGCGCCAGGACCAATGAGTTGAATTGCCCCAGAAACAGCAGCACTAGTAGTAGGAACGTAAGTGGTAGGGGCTAAATAAATTTTTAAATTATCATAATCACTAGTTGTGGTTCCTTCTCCATTTGCTTTCCACTTAAAGTTCAGTGCAATTTTATTTTCACCTATAGGTACTGTGAAATCTTTGTAGACATGCGTATAAGTACTGAATTGAGAATAGGTCCAAGCGGCTCCACCGTCTGCGGAAACGTAAGCACAATTATTGCCTGATGCTTGTACTGGTGTTGCGCCAACTACCCATCCATCTGTGGAAGCATTGACTGCAATCCAACCATTATCAGTTAAAGTAGCACCATTTTCAAATCCGCCATCAGTAGCAGGATTGATAAGAGTTGTTTGTCCCGTTACTCCCCATGTTATAAACACAAGTAGCAACCAAAAGTAAATTTTTCTCATAAAAAAAAATTATTGGTTAATAAAAAATCTCCGCAAGTTACCAATAAAATACAGCTAATTTTATGATAAATGTTATGTTTTATTAAGTTTCCAATGCTATAAAAGGCTATTAAAAACAAATCAATTTTTCATTAACTCAATCAAAGTAATATTGAAGTTTGGATCTATTAATTTAAATCATTTACCTACGAAGCTGAAGCTTTTGAATAATACTGTATCTCAAATAATTTATATCAAAATCGAGATGGATCGTTTTCAAAGTATAATTTACTTTATATTTGGGACTAAGAGTAGATCTCTTTTTCATTCAAATAATTGATTAGAATTTATACATACCATTGATATTTAATTTAGATTGAGTTTTGAAAATTTATAAAATTGTTTTAGAGTCAAATGATTTATAATTGAATTCAAAGATTCAAAATACTTAGTATTCCTAAATTTATTATAGTTTAAACACCATTTATCCCAAATCATATTTTACTTTTGCGAAATGATTATCCTTTTTAAATTTTTTCCACGCCGGTATGTTGCCATGGCTATTTGGCCTTTTATTTTTGTGCGGGATAAAACGATTCACATCAATCCTACTTTGCTGAATCATGAAAAAATTCATTTTCGCCAGCAAATTGAAATGCTGTGGATTTTCTTTTTTATTTGGTATACAACTGAATTTACTTTTCATTTGATTCGACTGCGAAATTGGGATAAAGCTTACCGTTCCATCAGTTTTGAGAAGGAAGCTTATACCCACGAATCGGATGTCAGCTATATTCAAAAGAGAAGATTATGGTCGTTTTTGAATTACCTGTAAATATTATCCCAATTAATTCTGACCAAGAATATCTGTTTTTCACTATTTTATTTTTCTTTTTTTCCAATCAATTGTCATACTCATTTGAAATTTGATATTTCTATTATTTTTTTTGTTATTTTTGAAGATTAATTTGGTCTCAAATCCTAATCGAATTGAACCTTTTCCCAAAATGGGTTTTTTAAATTGAAAAACCTTTGTTTATGGGGATTTTTATCAAAAAGAAACAATTACATGATTACATACATTCAAGGAAAATTGATAGAAAAAACCCCAACTTATTCAGTTATTGAAGCACATGGTGTGGGATATTTTATTCATAATTCCCTGCATACTTTTGCTTCCCTTCCTGATGAAGAATCCTTGAAACTCTACACACACCTTCATATTAGGGAAGATGCGCACTCTTTGTATGGGTTTTACACCAGAACAGAACGTGAAGTTTTCAAACAATTGATTTCTGTTTCAGGTGTTGGCGTTGGAACAGCAATGGTCATGCTTTC
Organism: Flavobacteriia bacterium; assembly: GCA_011391075.1. Taxonomy (GTDB): domain Bacteria; phylum Bacteroidota; class Bacteroidia; order Flavobacteriales; family Flavobacteriaceae. The sequence continues at coordinate 4,041 of JAABRF010000047.1, forward strand.
TTCCATGAGTCCCGAGGAAATTCAACATGCTATCGCTTCAGGAAATGTTGCATTGATTAAAAAAGTAAAAGGAATTGGGGTTAAAACAGCTGAAAGAGTAATCGTTGATTTGAGAGATAAAATATTAAAAACCATAGATATAGAAACTATTTCAAACGGTTCAAACAATACAATTAGAGAAGAATCGTTATCTGCTTTAGACGTTTTGGGCTTTGTCCGCAAACAAACTGAAAGAGTAGTGGATACTATCTTGAAAGAAAATCCCAAAACAGATGTTAAATCATTGATTAAACAAGCGCTAAAAAATTTATAGAAAACCACAATTTCAAAAGTTTTTTTGAAGTTTGAATTATAAAAAGTCCTACACTATCCAATGAACAAGATTATATTTAAAATCTCGCTACTGATGTTTACCTTCTTCTTATGGGTAAACGGTACAGCTCAGGTAACCAACGATAGTATCCCTCCACTACCTTATCCTTTTACTTCCCAACAAGATGGAAGTTTGTATTTGTCTGATTTTGACAATTACGAAGTCATCTATGATGCCGAAAACGATCGATATGTTGTAGTTTCTTTGATAGGAAATTTCGAAATCCGCATTCCGATTGTCATGACTCAGGAAGAGTATGCCAAATACAGACTCAAAAAAGAAATGCACGATTATTACAAACGAAAAGTAAGTGCTGTAAGTGGAAATAAACAAAATAGTGCAGATGAACAAAAAGATCTATTACCAAAATATTACGTCAATTCCGATTTGTTTGCCACTTTATTTGGTAGCAATGAAATCGAAGTAAAAATGCAGGGTAATATTGAGGTCAAACTTGGGGTTTTGTACCAAAAAGTAGACAATCCTCAACTCAATGAAACCAATAGAACCAGTACTATTTTTGATTTTGATCAAAATATTGGAGCTAGTATCACTGCTAAAGTTGGTAAAAGACTTAAAATTTCTGCCAATTACGATACCCAATCCACTTTTGACTTTCAAAATATTATCAAACTCGAATTTGACCCAAGTATCGGTTATGACGACGATGGAATTATCCGAAAAATTGAAGTTGGAAATGTGAGTATGCCGATGCGTAATACCTTGATAAGTGGTGCTCAAAACTTATTTGGTTTTAAAACCGAATTGCAATTTGGTCGAACTACCATCACTACTGCTTTTGCCAAACAACAATCTCAAACCAAAAGCGTAGTGGCACAAGGTGGCTCTATAATTGAAGAATTTGAATTAAAAGCTAGTGATTACGATGCTGATCGTCACTTCTTCTTGGCACAATACTTTAAAGACAACTTTGACAATGCCTTAATCAACTATCCATTGGTCAACTCGGCAGCTCAAATCACAAAGGTTGAGTTGTGGGTTACCAATACCAATAGATCAACCGAAAATGTGAGAAATATTGTAGCTCTAGCCGATTTGGGAGAATCTGTTACTACAAATATTGGTAATGCAGATATCAGTGTAACAGCACCTTTATCCAATTTTATTCCCGATAATGACGTAAACGAACTGCAAAGTGTTTTAACTGCCAATAGTCCAATTCGCAATATTTCAACAGTTCCCAATGCCTTTTTAGGAATAGCTACTATGGCACAAGGGCGAGACTTTTCAGTGTTGGAAAATGCCCGTCGCTTGGTAGAAGGTGTGGATTTTATCATCAACAAACAGTTGGGTTACATTTCTTTGAATCGAAGATTGGCTGATAGTGAAGTTTTGGCTGTTGCCTATGAATATACGGTCAATGGAAGTTCGGAAGTGTATAAAGTTGGAGAATTGTCTTCCGACGGTATTCCCGGAACTTCTGAAGGTGCTCCTGGGAATTTGGTTGTCAAACTCTTGAGAAGTGAATTGGTTATCACCGATGTTCCCATGTGGCATCTGATGATGAAAAATATATACAACCTACAAGCCTATCAACTACAACAAGAAGGTTTTAGATTGGAATTATTATATGCCAATGACGCTACCGGAGTACCTATTAATAGTTTGCAAAATGCACAAACAGTTGGTGTAGCCGACCGTACATTACTCAATTTATTCCACATTGACCGCTTGGATTCCAATCAAGCAATATTACCGGAAGGAGATGGCTATTTTGATTTTGTAAACGGTATAACGATATTCCCACAAAAAGGACACATGATGTTTCCTAAAGTACAACCATTTGGAAACTATTTAGCATCCGAATTAACGAACGTCAACGATTCAGGTTTTCTATTCAATGAATTGTATCAATACACGCAAACCGAAGTTAAAAACAACTTCCAGCAAAGAGATAAATACCAAATCAAAGGCTACTACAAATCCGATAGTGCACAAGGAATTGCTTTGGGAGCGTTTAATGTCCCTCAAGGTTCTGTACGCGTTACCAGCGGAGGCCGAGAATTGGTAGAAGGCGTAGATTATGTGGTTGATTATCAAATAGGAAGAGTAAAAATTATCAATCCTTCTTTGGAAGCAGCCAATGCCCCAATAGAGGTGTCTTTAGAACAAAATGCTATTTTCAACCAACAACGACGCAGTTTCTTTGGATTGGATATCGAACATAAGTTTTCAGATAATTTAGTAGTAGGTGCTTCATTTCTCAATTTGACAGAACAACCATTTACCAATAAAGTACTTTACGGTCAAGAGCCTATTAAAAATTCCATTTTTGGAATGAATGCCAGTTATAACAACAAGTCCGATTTCTTAACGCGTTTGGCCAATAAAATTTCATTTGGGGAATCCGAAACTGAATCTAATTTTTCCATTCGAGGTGATGTGGCCTATTTAATTCCGGGAACGCCCAAAAGTATAGATATCAATGGCGTTGCAGCTTCTTATGTAGATGATTTTGAAGGCACCCAAATTCCGATTGATGTGCGTTCTCAATTGCAATGGTTTTTGGCAGCTACTCCCCAAAATCAATCGATATCCTACCTTGCCAATTTAGGTGGAGATGCCGTAAATTCACTGGATTATGGAAAGAAAAGAGCTCGTTTGGCTTGGTACAATATTGATAATGACATGCACGGAGGAACCAATCAACCTGCAAGTATTGATAATAATGAATTATCCAGAGCCGAGGTACGACGAATCAATGTAAGCGAATTATTTCCCAATGACGAATTGGATTTGACTGAATCAACCATTTTAAGAACATTGGATTTAGCTTATTACCCAAGTGAAAGAGGTGAATACAATTTTGACACCAATAATGTCAATCCAAATGGTACATTTACCGATCCTCAAAACCGATGGGCTGGTATTACGCGTCCCATGACTGTAACTGACTTTGAAAATTCCAATATCGAATACATTCAATTTTGGATGATGGATCCTTATGAAAACTATTCCATTACCAATACCGAAGGTTTGCCAATAGGTGTCAATCCGCAAGACGCAGCCAATCAAGTTGGAGAATTGTATTTCAATCTAGGAAATGTGTCTGAGGATATTTTGAAAGACAATAGAAAAATGTATGAAAATGGATTACCCGATGATGGTGGAGTAGACAACACGGCTTCTACAATTTGGGGAAAAATTCCTACTAATCAATCTTTGTTATATGCATTTGACGATGATGATGACCACAGATTGGTTCAAGATATTGGTTTGGATGGTTTAAGCGATACAGAGGAACAAAGTGTTTTTGCCTCATTTGTATCTGCAATACCTTCTTTACAAGCCGACCCTGCGTCAGATAATTACATGTTTTATAAGAGTTCAGAATACGACGATTTGAATGCAGGTATCTTAACTCGTTATAAAAAATACAACCGAACGCAGGGAAATTCTCCTACAGCCAATATGTCTCCCGAGGATTATTCAACAGCTGCAACTCAATATCCTGATACGGAAGATATTAATAAAGACCAAACCATGAGTACTGTGGAAGGATATTTCCAGTACAAGGTTTCATTGAACAAACCTGATTTAGTTGTTGGTCAAAACTATATCGTTGACCAACGTACTACTACCAATACATTAGCCAATGGAGGAACTCAAACTACTACTTGGTATCAATTTAGAATTCCAATAGCAGAAGGTACACCTATAGGTGGAATCAATAATTTTCATTCCATTCGCTTTATGAGAATGTTTTTGACTCAATTCAAAATGCCGGTGGTATTGCGTTTTGGACAAATGGAAATGGTAAGGGGCGAGTGGCGACGTTACAAATACGAATTGGCCGATGGCAATATTCCTATTACTGAATTGGATAATTTCGAATCAGGAGTCGTTAATATAGAAGAAAATGATGGTAGAAGTCCGATTCCATATGTATTGCCACCCGGAATTGAAAGAGAAAGATTGCAAGGAACTACAACTGTTCAATTGCAAAATGAACAATCTTTGGTTTTGAAAGTTCGAGATTTAATGTCGGGAGAAGGCCGTAGTTTATTTAAAAATGTGAATTTTGACATGAGAATGTTCAAAAAACTCCAAATGTTTATACACGCCGAAAGTTTAGTCAACCAAGCCGAAGTAGCAGATGATGAAATAGTAGCGATTATTAGAATTGGTAGTGATTTGAGTGAAAACTACTATCAAATTGAAAAACCATTGAAAATTACGGCATTTGGAACTTCAACAGCATCCGATATTTGGCCGGAAGATAACGAACTCAATGTTGATTTGGAAGCTTTGAAAAAATTAAAATTGGAACGTTTTGAAGATGGTATTGCTTCCAATGTATTGTATCCAATTCCGGTTGTTGGCGAACCTGTTGAATATAGAATCAGAGTCAAAGGAAATCCCAACTTGGGCAAAATTAAAACTATCATGTTGGGTGTTAAAAATGAAGCAGCCAATGATCGTTCTGCTGAATTGTGGTTCAACGAACTCAGAGTTTCCGAATTTGATAATGAAGGCGGTTGGGCTGCAGTTGTCAGCGCCGACGCCAACCTATCCGATTTGATGGATATATCTGTAGCCGGTCGTATGTCCACTATGGGTTATGGAAATGTGGATCAATCTGTCAACGAGCGAAGTCAGGAGGATACCAAGCAATATGATGCGGTAGCTTCCATCAATGCCGGAAAATTACTACCTGAAAAAGTAGGGATGCAAATACCGGTAAACTTGAGTATCAGTGAAGAAATAAGAGATCCTAAATACGATGCGCAGTATCAAGATATTCTATTGGAAGATACCAATGACACCAATAGTCCAAACCGCAATGACGCGCAAGATTATACTAAACGAACTAGTTTTAGTATCATCAACATGAAAAAAATGAGAAATCCTGAGTCTACTAAAAAACAGCGGTTTTATGATGTAGAAAATTTGGGAGTTTCCTATGCTTTCAATCAAGTATATCACCATGATTACAATGTTGAAAAGTATTTGGATCAAAATGTAAGAGCTTCTTTGGGTTATAATTACAATTTTAAAGCAATGGATTGGAGCCCATTTAAAAATTCAACTGCTCTCAAAAGTGAGTTTTTGAAAATTATCAAAGATTTAAATTTTAATCCAATTCCTACTACGATATCAGTTAATTCTAGCATCATTAGAAGCTACAACGAGCAATTGTCCAGAACCTTGATTGAAGGTTTGCCTAGTTTGCCCACATTGAAGCAACGCAATTTCATGTTTGATTGGGATTACAACATCGGATTAAAACCTACTCAATCCATTCGACTCAATTTCAGAGCGTTGAATAATTATGTGTACGATGATTACAATTACAATGACGATGTTAGATTATACACCAACTTTTTTGATACAGGAAGTCCGGTACACTATCATCAAACTTTAGATGGATCTTATCAAATACCCATCGATAAAATACCTTTATTCAGTTTTGTCAAATCCAATTATGCCTATACAGCCGATTTTGATTGGCAAGGAACTTCAGCCGATTACGTCAGTAGCTTGGGCAATACGATTCAAAATGCCAACACGCATAATTTATCTGTAGACTTGGATATGAAGAAGTTATATAAAGAGTTGGGTTTGGAAAGTTTGATGCGTACCAAATCAGAAAAGGATAAAGACAGAAATGCCCGACTGGCAGCCAAAAAGAAAAAGGAAGAAGGAGGAGAAGATGCTGTTTATATCAAACCCAAATTGACTCAACCTTCGCTTTTGAATAATTCCAAAAAGAAAACTACGGGTCAAAGTATTGTGGTGGGCCTATTCGATTTGGTTACTTCTTTAAAGTCAGTTAAAATAAGTTACTCAGAAAATAATGGGACCTTATTGCCAGGATATACCCCTTCAATCGGATTGTTGGGAAGAGATAATTTCTCCGGAGGTTTTGCTCCAACATTTGGTTTTGTATTTGGAAGTCAAGTCGATATCAGAAATCAAGCATTGGAAAACGGTTGGTTACTTTCTAGGAATATCAATGATCCCTATTATAGTAAAATATTTGCGCGAACCCATTATAATAAATTGGATGTTTCTGCCAAAGTTACGCCATTTAAAGATTTGGATATAGATGTCAAAGCCAATAAAATTTACACGCGCAATCTTTCTGAACAAATGGATATTGTAACCGACATTATTGGTTCAGATCCGTATTTTGCGCCATCAGTCGTTACTGAAACCGGTAACTTTAGTATGAGTTATATGATGTTGGGAACCAGTTTTGATGATCCTGACGCCTTGTTTAATAACTTTAAAGCCAATCGTCAAATCATAGCCCAACGCTTGTCTGACCAAACCGGATTGGATGTAAATGGTTATGGTAACAATAGTCAGCTTGTTATCTTACCTGCATTTTTATCTGCATATTCCGGGCAATCGGTAGATCAAGTTAAACTCAATCCTTTCCGTGATATTCCTTTACCCAACTGGCAAATCAACTATAGAGGTTTGATGAAATTGAATTGGTTTAAAAAGAATTTCAGCAGTTTTTCTATTTCACATGCCTATCGTTCTTCCTACACCATTGTTAATTTCACCAACAATTCGCAATACAATGCCAATGTTCCCGATGCTTTGGATATTTCAGGCAATTATTTCAGCAAACAATTATTTACAAATGTTGGGTTGATAGAAGAGTTTTCTCCTTTAGTTAAAGTAGAGATGAAGTTGAAAAATTCATTTACTTTATCGGGTAGAATCAACATGGATCGTGCGATGACACTCAATTTTAACAACAACACACTTACACAAGACAATGGAAAAGAGTACGTTATTGGATTGGGTTACAGATTCAAAGATGTACCATTTAACATGCGTTTACAAGGTAAAAAGATGAAGTTTAAAGGCGATTTAAATTTAAAATTAGATGTATCTTTGCGCGATGATTTATTGATGGTACGTTATTTTGGTGAAGATGAAAATTTGGAAAATAATCAAGTAACCGGTGGACAGAAAATGTTTAATTTGAGATTCATAGCCGATTACAATTTGACCAAAAATCTACAATCGGGATTGTATTATGTTCAAGACGCTTCCCGATATGCAATTTCAACTACGTATCCTCGTCAATCCATTAGCGCAGGAATCAGTTTTAAATATAATTTAGGCAATCAATAATATTTTTTTATCTAAAATCGTAAATAATAATGAATATCCCAACCAATTTAAAATACACGAATGACCATGAATGGATTTTGGTCGAAGGTGAAATAGGAACCATTGGAATCACTGAATTTGCTCAATCAGAATTAGGCGACATCGTATATGTTGATATCCCTACTTTGGATGAAACATTGGATAAAGATGCCGTTTTTGGTTCAGTTGAAGCAGTTAAAACCGTATCTGATTTGTTTTTACCGATATCAGGAGAAGTAATTGCATTTAATGAAGATTTGGAAAATGCACCTGAGAACATCAATAAAGATCCTTATGGAAAGGGTTGGATTATTAAAGTTAAAATTTCAAACCCATCTGAATTAGATGAATTATTGGATGCTAAAGCGTATACTGAACTTTTGGCTGGTTAATGCCTTTTGGATAGCCATTTCCTTTACAATTTTTATATTGATGATGAGTTTGATAAATAGTAATTCTATTCAGATTCAATCATTTCAAATTTCGGATAAAATTCTTCACGCATCTGCCTATATGCTCATGATGTGGGCATGGATGATGTTGCTTAAAAAACTAGGTATGTCTAGAAGTGTTTTGATACTTTTGATAGCTTTGACCATGTTTGGCATTATTGTTGAAGGTTTACAGGCATATCTAACCGAAAGTAGAACTGCTGATTGGAAGGATGCTTTAGCCAATTTTATAGGGCTAATCATAGGTGTGACAACCTTTAATCAGTTATTTTTCAGGTTGATATATCAAGAAAAGCGTTAAATATTTTCAAAAATCATTTTATATAAATCAAATTTGTTTTTGTATAAAAAAATTTTATAAATTAGCACACAATTAATTAAACCCATTACACATGGAATCAAAGAAAAGTTCCCGCTCCAATTTGGAGAATTTTAGCAAACTCTTTATGTTGCTTGGATTGGTATTAGCCTTATTGGTTACTTATGGAGCCATTGAATTTAAATCAAAAGTTGCAGAAATTAATACTACGGAAAATCAAAATAATAGACTAGAAGATGAAGAAGATATTCCTGAAACAGATCAAAAATTAGAGGAAATCAAACCTCAAGATTTACCACCACCACCACCAGTATTGGAGGATATTAAGGTAGTGGAAGATAATAAACAGATCGTGGAAACGGTAGTTCAATCTACAGAAACAAACGAACAACAAAAAGTAGTCATTCACGAAATTAAAGAGGTTGAAGTTGAAGAGGAAGTAATTGAAGATGTACCATTCAACATCATTGAAGATGCTCCTATTTATCCAGGTTGTAAAGGAGGAAAAGAAGAATTGAAGAAATGCTTTTCAGAGAAAGTTCAAAAGCTGGTCAATGATAAGTTTAATATGGAATTGGCCAATGAATTGGGACTTACTCCAGGAAAACAACGTATTAATGTGATGTTTAAAATTGACAAAACCGGTAAAATTACTGATATTCAAGCTAGAGCACCTCACAAACGTTTGGAAGCTGAGGCAATTAGAGTAGTTAGTTTATTACCTCAAATGACTCCCGGAAAACAAAGAGGTAGAGCTGTTCCTGTAAAATACAGTTTACCTATTACTTTCTTAATTCAAGAATAAAGAATTTTATTTATAAATGCAAACCGCCTTGAGGAAACTCAAGGCGGTTTTTTGTTTTGGCATAACTTTTGTGTTTAACAAATTATTAACAACCGCTATTTATTTTTATAAAAATCAAATAGGCCTTACCGATATTATAAATAAATAGCATCTAAATTTAATATTTTATGAAAAATTCACAAAACCAAAACTGTTCAAATGTACAAAAAGATGATGTACAAATCAAATCACCCGCTATTTTTATTCAATTGGGTTTAGTTTTTTCACTTTTAATGGTGTATTTGGCTATTGAAGCCAAGACAACAGTTAAAGCCGAAAACTTTGCATCTACTGCGATAACGCTTGTTGATGACGGAGTTGATATCCCAGTAGTTCCAGATGACCAACCAAATGCTCCTGAACCTCAACCAGAACCAGATTTAAGTATATTGGTCGTTGTTGAAAATGACAAACCAATTGTTGAAGTAGCTGTAAAACCAAATGATGATTCTCCAGGTGAAAAGCTAGATCTAGATAAAAGATTGAATGATATTGTAGAGGTTCCAATAATAGTTGATCTTGAAAAAGATTTTAATGCAGTTGAAATTGTTCCCGCATTTCCAGGATGCAAAGGAAGTAATGAAGAATTGAAAAAGTGTTTTTCCCAGAAAGTTAAAGAGTTGGTTGACGATGAATTTGATGTCTCTTTATCCGAAGGATTGGATCTTTCCGGTAGACAGAGAATCTCTGTTCAATTTGTAGTAGATCAAGTGGGAAATATTGTGGATGTAAAAGTGAGAGCGCCTCACAAAAGATTAGAAAAAGAAGCACAAAGAGTTATTGAATTGTTACCTCAAATGACGCCAGGTCAACAACAGAAAAATCCGGTAAGAGTGAAATACAATTTGCCAATTGTTTTTGATATTCAAGACTAAAGATTTTGTCTTTTCTAAACCGTCTCCATGTAAATTGAGGCGGTTTTTTTTATTTAATTAAAAGTAAATGTTAAAATTTGCTTATATTTGAACAAAATTCTGATTATTCAGGGCGGAACCGAAAAGCCTTACGAGTAGGATTAACCATTTAAATCATTTATTATTATGAATTGGTACTTAAAAGTTTTGAAACAGTATGCCGACTTCAATGGCAGAGCTAGAAGAACTGAGTATTGGATGTTTGTCCTTATTTATCTAGTTACTTTAATTATTGCAGCAGTTTTAGATAATCTATTAGGATTAACTTTTATGGAAGGCATACCATACGGATATTTATATCTTGCGGTGGCATTATTTTCTTTAATTCCATCTATTTCAGTTGGAGTTAGAAGATTGCATGACATTGGAAAAAGTGGATGGATGTATTTAATTGTATTAATTCCATTTATTGGAGGAATATGGTTACTCGTTTTGTTTGTTACTGAAGGAAATAAAGGAGACAATCAATATGGTCCTGATCCAAAGGCATAATTTCAAAATAAATTATAAAAAAAGTCGGTTGGAAACAACCGACTTTTTACTTTTTATATGAGATTTAACTAGATTAAACCGTCATGATTTCTTTTTCCTTGGCGGCCAAATGTTCTTCAACTAATCTAGAATATTTATCAATTGTTTTTTGAATGCGTTCCTCTGTATCCTTTTCAATGTCTTCGGGTAAATCCAATTTTTTCAATTCATGTAAGGCTTCTCTGCGGTCATTTCTCAAACTTACTTTGGCGAGTTCGGATTCGGCTTTAGCTTGTTTGGCCAATTCACGACGGCGTTCTTCTGTCAAAACCGGAACATTGATGATGAGTATCTCTCCATTATTGGTAGGATTGAAACCTAAATTGGCAACATGAATGGCTTTTTCAATTACATTGAGCATATTGCGTTCCCACGGTTGCACCGTTAAGGTATGCGCATCCATGATACTCAAGTTGGCAATTTGCTGCAATGGGGTCATGGATCCATAATAGTCCACCATTACAGTACTCAACATAGCCGGATTGGCTTTTCCTGCCCGAATGGAACGGTATTCATGTTCCAAATGCGCAATTGATTTGTTCATTTGTTCTTTTAAAGTGTCTAACAAAAATTGAATTTCGTCTTCCATTTCTTATGGGTTTAAAGTTATAAAGTTTAAAGTTTAAGCTATTAATTTTCTACTAAAGTTCCAATATCTTCACCCATGATGAGTTTTATTAAATTTCCCGGAGTATTCATATCAAATACAATAATGGGCAATTTATTTTCTTCACTCAAGGTAAAAGCGGTCATATCCATTACTTTCAAACCTTTATCCATCACTTCTTTATAGGAAATATTGTTGAATTTGATGGCGTCTTTAAATTTTTCCGGATCTGCTGTGTAAATACCATCTACACGTGTACCTTTCAAAATGACATCAGCATTGATTTCGGCTGCTCGTAGAACAGCTGCAGTATCGGTTGTGAAGAACGGATTGCCGGTTCCACCTGTAAAAATAACAACTCTACCTTTTTCCAAATGTCTCACCGCTCTTCTCTTGATAAAAGGTTCGGCAACTTGCTCCATTTTGATAGCTGACTGTAATCGAGTGGGAATTCCGGTACTTTCCAAGGCACTTTGCAAAGCCAATCCGTTGATGGAAGTGGCCAACATACCCATATAATCTCCCTGTACCCGATCCAATCCATTGCTAGCTCCTGCAACGCCTCTGAAGATATTTCCGCCTCCTATGACTATGGCTACCTCAACGCCTTTTTCAACCACTTGCTTGATTTCCTCTGCATAGATCGACAGCCGTTTGGGATCAATCCCATGCGTGCGTTCGCCCATCAAAGCCTCTCCACTTAACTTCAGTAAAACTCGTTTGTAATGCATTTTAATTTAATTTGGGCAAAATTATTAAAAAAACGGCAATTTAAAAGAATACTAGGGTCTAATTTGTAAATTTGCCGACTCATTTTGATTTTTTCGATAGGTGAATTAAAAATATATTCTCAGCTAATGAATAATCGAATCAACCAATTAACAATGGGTCAACATTAAAGTATCAATCCAAGAAATTTAAAACATCGAATCTATACCTGATGAAATATCATTTTAATGAAATTGAAGCCAAATGGCAAAAGTATTGGTCGGAGCACCAAACATTCAAAGCTGAAAACCATGCTGATAAACCCAAATTTTATGTATTAGATATGTTTCCCTATCCGTCGGGAGCGGGTTTACACGTAGGCCATCCATTGGGATACATCGCTTCAGATATTTACAGTCGCTTTATGCGTCACAAAGGATACAATGTGTTGCATCCTATGGGATACGATTCTTTCGGTTTACCTGCCGAACAATATGCGATTCAAACCGGTCAGCATCCTGCCAAAACCACCGAAGCCAATATTAATACTTACCGTCGTCAATTGGATCAAATGGGCTTCTCCTTTGATTGGAGTAGAGAAGTACGCACTTCGGAACCGGATTATTACAAACATACCCAATGGATTTTCATCCAATTATTTGAATCATATTACTGCAAGGATTCCGATCAAGCTAGACCTATCGCCGAATTAATCGAAGTGTTTACTCAAGAAGGAAATACCCGAATCAACGCCGTTTGCGACGAAGATACACCGGTATTTTCTGCTTCTGAATGGGGTGCTTATTCCGACGTAGAAAAACAAGAAGTATTGCTCAAATATCGCTTGACTTATCTATCGGATACGGAAGTCAATTGGTGTCCGGTCTTAGGAACTGTACTAGCCAATGACGAAGTAGTCAATGGGGTTTCAGAAAGAGGTGGACATCCCGTGGTTCGCAAGAAAATGAAACAATGGTCTATGCGCATTTCGGCTTATTCGGAGCGTTTGTTACAGGGATTGGATGGTTTGGATTGGACCGACAATTTGAAAGAAATGCAACGCAATTGGATTGGAAAATCAGTAGGGGCTTCTATTGCATTTAAAATTCAGCATTCAGCATTCAGCATTGAAGTATTCACTACAAGACCCGATACTTTATTTGGCGTTACCTTTATGACTTTGGCTCCCGAACATGAATTGGTTGCCCAAATTTCCACAGAAGCACAACGCTCAGCCATTCAAAATTATATAGAAGCTACTGCCAAACGCAGTGAGCGAGATCGCATGAGTGATGTCAAAACGATATCAGGTGTGTTTACCGGCGCCTATGCCTTGCATCCGTTTACCGGTGAACAAATTCCTATCTGGATTGGGGATTACGTGTTGGCAGGTTATGGTACCGGAGCCGTTATGGCTGTTCCGGCAGGTGATGACAGAGATTATGCTTTCGCCAATTTTTTCAAAGGACAAGCAGGAATGTCTGACATCCAAAATATTTTTGACCAAGATATTTCGGAAACGGCTTTTACGGAGAAAGGTGGCTTCAAACTTCAAAATTCCGACTTTTTAAATGGTTTGGACTATAAAGAAGCGACCTATAAAATCATAGCAGAATTGGAAAAAATAGGAGCGGGAAGCGCCAAAGTCAATTACCGTTTGCGGGACGCAGTTTTCAGTCGTCAACGCTATTGGGGCGAACCTTTTCCGGTGTATTACAAAGAAGGAATGCCACAGTTGATTGCGTCGGAACACCTACCTATTATATTGCCTGAAGTTGAAAAATATTTACCTACCGATGACGGCAAACCTCCATTGGGAAATGCCCATACTTGGGCTTGGGATACGATTCAAAGCAAGGTGGTAAGCAATGAATTGATCAACCACCAAACCATATTTCCCTTAGAACTCAACACCATGCCTGGTTGGGCAGGTAGCAGTTGGTATTTCAACCGGTATATGGATGCGCACAACAAGACGAGTTTTGCATCGGTGGAAGCACTCCAATATTGGAAAGATGTGGATTTGTATATTGGCGGAAGCGAACATGCCACCGGTCACTTGTTGTACGCCCGTTTCTGGCAAAAGTTTCTATTTGACAGAGGTTATGTTCCAGTAGATGAATTTGCTAAAAAACTCATCAATCAAGGGATGATTTTGGGAATGAGTGCCTTTGTATTTCGTTGGGATTA
>JAABRF010000048.1 GCA_011391075.1 Flavobacteriia bacterium
TAATGGAAAGTTAAAATTTGGAAATATTTTATTACAATTTTATCATGCAAATTAAAGATGTTATTAATCACCTCGAATCTCTTTCTCCATTACAATACGCCGAAGGTTTTGACAATGTCGGTTTACTGACTGGTCAAGTTGATTGGGAAGTAAAAGGTATTTTGGTTACGCTGGATACTATAGAAGAAACTGTTGATGAGGCAATTATCAAAAATTGCAATTTCATTGTCAGCTTTCATCCCATTATTTTCAATGGCTTAAAACGATTGACAGGCAAATCTTATGTGGAACGAACAGTCATCAAAGCCATTCAAAATAACATTGCCATTTATGCGTTACATACGGCTTTGGACAATCAAAAGATAGGTGTGAGTGGTAAAATGGCTACTATGTTGGGTTTGCATGATGTAAAGGTCCTGATACCTAAATCCGAAACAATCAAAAAACTCACTACCTATGTTCCAATTCAAAATGTGGATCAAGTTAGGAAAGCCTTGTTTTCTGTAGGCGCAGGAAATATTGGCAATTATGCTGAATGTAGTTTCAATTCAGAAGGATATGGCACTTATACAGCCAATGCACAAGCCAATCCTACTTTAGGGGAAGTTGGAAAATGGCATCAAGAACCTGAATCGGCTTTGGTGGTTTATTTTGAAAAACATTTGGAAGCAGCTATTTTAAAAGCACTTTTCCAATCGCATCCCTATGAAGAAGTAGCTTATGAAGTAAAAACTTTGGACAATCTCAATCAAAATATCGGGATGGGTGTTTACAGTAGTTTTGAGAAAGCTATAACTGAAAAAGAATTTTTAAAACTTTTACAAACTACTTTTCATACCACCAACATAAGACACTCCAAATTGTTGCAAAAAGAGATTAAGACAGTAGCTCTTTTAGGTGGTTCAGGTAGTTTTGCACTACAAAATGCAAAATCTGTAGGTGCAGATGCATTTGTAAGTGCAGATTTTAAGTACCACGAATTTTATGGTGCAGAAAAGCAATTACTCATCGTCGATATTGGACATTATGAAAGCGAACAATTTACAAAAAATTTAATTTTGGATTTTATTCTAAAAAAATTCACTACTTTTGCAGTTATTTTATCGGAAACCCATACAAATCCTGTTTTTAATTACCATTAAATTATGACCAACAAGAAAGAAGTGAGTGTAGAGGAAAAGCTAAGAGCTTTATATGATTTACAATTGATTGACTCAAAGTTAGATGCCATGCAATTGATGCGAGGTGAATTGCCACTTGAAGTACAAGATTTAGAAGATGATATCGCTGGTTTTGAAATCAGAATAAACAAACAAAAAGAGCAAATTACAGCATTGGAATTGGAAATTTCCAATAAAAAGAAGGAAATTGAAGAAGCCAAATCTAAAGTTCAAAAATACGTCAAACAACAAGATAAGGTTAGAAATAACCGAGAATTTGATTCTTTAAAGAAAGAGGTTGAATTTGAAGAATTAGAAATTCAATTATTTGAAAAAAAGATTAAAGAAGCTAAAGCCAAAATTGAACAAAAATCAGCCATTATAATTGAAACTCAAGAAAGATTGGATTCCAAGAAAGAGCATTTGATGCATAAAAAAGCTGAATTAGATGAAATCGTAAGTGAAACTCAGAAGGAAGAAACGGAAATGCATAAAAAATCTGAAGAATTTGGGGCTTTGATTGACGCTCATCTTTTAAAAGCTTATCAAAGAATCAGAAGTAATGTGAAAAACGGGATGGCTGTTGTTAAAGTTGAACGTGGCGCTGCCGGTGGATCATTCTTTACTATTCCTCCGCAAAAGCAAATGGAAATCGCTTCTCGTAAGAAAATTGTTATTGATGAAAATAGCGGACGCATTTTGGTAGATGCTAAATTAGCTGAAGAAGAAGAAGATAAAATCAATACTTTATTTGCCTAATTTAGGTAAAAAATAATATTCAAAAGCCGTTTTTTTAAAACGGCTTTTTTTTTCATAGGAAGAAAAGTAAATTATTTTACAGTTATTTCGTCTATAAAGATAAAAGCATCGCCTTGAAAGGGATAACCTTGATGCCATTCGGGTAGTTTGCCAAAATTATGAGCAACTATTTTAACATAGCGGGCAGAGATTCCATCTAAAGTTGCTTTCAAATTTTGAATTTTAACATCCATTACCCTGGGATTGATTTTATTGTCTATACCGGCAACTTTTTCAAAATGAATGTTGTCACTTGAAACAAAGTATTCCACTTGAGTAGGCATCAATATCCAAGAACCTGTATCTTGAAGGTAAGAACTATTAATGGAATTGACCTTTACTAATTCTTGCAAATCAATTACTGCCTCAAAATCTTGATTTTGATAACCTTGCCATGATCCTTTACGCCAATTTTCATTACCATTAATTCCATCTATCAAACCCTCAGGGCCACCGGCATGGTACTGAGGATTGTACGTGGATTTTAGTTTAATCGTAAAATTATTGGGTTTTTTCACAAAAGAGGCTTTGGTAACATTACTAATATTGTCGATTCCAATTCCAGTATATGAATAAACCGTGCAAGAAGTATCGATTTTAATTGGTTTTTCATAAATCAAAATCGGAATTTTTTCATGCTCTTTTTCATTTTTAGAGATCCAATACCAAATGTTGTCATTGGTATCTATTGATTCAATACGAACTGTTATTTCTTTATCAAATGATTGGCTATTTGAAGTTATTATTGGTGAAATTACATATGGATAATGAATTGTATTCTGAGCATTTTCAATTGCTTGAACATTTTCAAAACCTAATTTTTCTAACTCAAATTTCGGTGTTGTTTTAGTGATAATCCGATGAGATCCATCTTCAAAATTTACTTTAATATAATCGAAGAAAGGTTCTGTTACATCCCAAGTTGGTTTGCCGGGGCTTATGTTGTAGAGTCCCATTGAACTCAACACATACCAAGCACTCATCTGACCGCAATCTTCATTTCCAATCAAACCATCTGGAGCATTTTTGTAAAATGTATTTAATATTTCGTGCACTTTTGATTGGGTTTTTTCAGGTTTTCCAACATAATTGTACAAATAAGCAATATGATGACTGGGTTCATTTCCGTGTGCATATTGACCTATCAAACCGGTAAGGTCGGCTTGTTCTCGCCCTGTTGTTTTGCTATCACTATTAAATAAGGCATCCAATTTGGCATCCATTTTAATTGGTCCGCCCTGCAATGCAATCAAGCCATCAATATCATGGGGAACAAAAAAAGAATACTGCCAAGAATTGCCTTCCGTGAAATTATTATTGACTTCTTTTGGATCAAATGGAGTATCCCAACCTCCATTTTTTCGAGCTCTCATAAATCCGGTTTTCCAATCAAAAACGTTTTTCCATTGTTGAGATCGTTTGATAAAATAATTGTAATCTTCTTTTTGATTTAATAGCTGTGCCATTTGAGCAATACACCAATCATCATAGGCATACTCCAAAGTCTTGGAAACACTTTCATGTTCGTCTTCAATCGCAATTACCCCAAAATTCTTATAGGCATTTAATCCCAAATGATCCAACATTGCCGAATGTTTAGATGCATTAAATGCTTTTACATAATCAAATCCTTTTATATTTTTTGCCATGGCATCTGCTATAACCGATACAGCATGATACCCAATCATACAATCCGTTTCATTACTTGAAAGTTCCCATACAGGTAATCTGCCTCCTTGTTCGTACTGTTTGATAAAAGTATTGATGTAATCGGAGGTGCGTTTGTGATCAATCAACGTGTAAAGTGGATGAGTGGCTCGAAATGTATCCCAAAGAGAAAAAACGGTATAATAATCAAAACCTTCAGTTTCATGGATCATTTGATCTCGCCCTCGATATTTTCCGTCTAGATCACTTGCAATATTGGGTTGCATCATCGTGTGATACAAAGCGGTATAAAAAATGCTGAGTTTGTTAAGGTCATTTGAAGTAACCTCAATTTTTGATAGTTCTTTGTTCCATGCCAGATGTGCCTCATGACGTGCTTTCTCAAAATCCCAATGTTTCAATTCCCCCGAATTGAGTTCAGCGCCTGAATAACCAGTCATAGATAAAGCTACTTTCACCAATATTTTATCACTTTTTTTGACTTCTCTTGTAAATGCTAAAGCCAATTGTTTACCTTCAAAACTCCTGTTTTTTAAATGGTATTCCGGATTATCTGAACTGATTTCTGTCAGTTTCATTGGAACGTTGAATTTGATTTCAGCAAATATAAATTGGTTTTGTGCCCAAGCTTTGCTTCTTCTTTTTACAAGTAATGTTTTGGAATCTTTTATAATTACTTCACCTTCCATTAACATATCCCGATGGTTTAAATCCAAAATGAGATAGGCGTTTCCATCTTTGGGAAAAGTGTACTGATGAAAGCCAACTCTAGCGCTACTGGTAAGGGCTACTTCAATATCATTTTTATCCAAAACAACACTGTAATAACCTGCTGTTGCTTTTTCGTTTTTATGTTGAAAGTTTGAACCATATTGTTTAGGGTCAAAAGATGGAATCCCCATACCTGGCATGAGTAAGATATCGCCATAATCGGAAACACCTGTCCCATTGAGATGGGTATGTGAAAAGCCGTAAATATAAGAGTCAGAAAAATGATAGCCGCTGCATCCGTCCCAACTTCCGTCTATTCTAGTGTCGGGTGAAAGTTGGACCATTCCGTAAGGAACTGTAGCACCTGGAAAAGTATGTCCATGTCCACCGGTTCCTATGAATGGATTGACGTACTGAGCATAATCAATGTTTTGACTTTTAATTGATAATGTGTATGTAAATAGAAATAAAATTATTAAGTATCGCATACAGAATGATATTTTATTCAAAGATAATAAACTACTACAAAAAAAAACAAGCGTCTATATTCTTTTGGACGCTTGCTTTTCAAACTAGGGGCATCCCTTTAGAAAAGGGAAGTTGTTTTAATGTTAATTAATTTAAATTAAGTTGCCATTGGACTTTATTCATGCCTACTTGAATAGCTTCTTCATTTTCTGGAATCATGCTGTGGTGACGACTAGGAAGTGATTTTTCCAAGCCTTTGTGAATGTTTTCCATTTTTACAATGGGATGTAATTTCAGATAAGCACCCATTACAATCATATTAAAAACCTTGCGATTATTCATTTCAGATGCCTCTTTGGCTCCTTCAATAATGGCAATGTTGATGTCTTTGCGTGTAGGAGGATGAATGATGCCATTTGGATCATACAACAACAATCCACCTGGTTTAACTGTAGATTCAAATTTGTCCATGGATTGTTGGTTGAGAATGATAGCTGTATCAAATTCGTGTAAAATTGGTGAATTGATTCTGTCATCGCTTAATATTACTGCAACATTGGCTGTACCTCCACGCATTTCAGGGCCATAGGATGGCATCCAACTCACTTCTTGTCCTTGCATGATTCCGGAATAGGCCAATATTTTACCCATTGAAAGAACTCCTTGTCCTCCAAAACCGGCTATGATTATTTCTTCAGTCATCTTTTTAAATTGTTTTATATTTAAATCCTGAATTCTAAATTCTAAATTTATTTCTTAATATCTCCCAATGGAAAATATACCATCATATTTTCTTCCAACCAAATATTGGATTGTTCTGGTGTCATTTTCCAACCGGAATTACAATTGGAAAGCACTTCAACGATGGAAGTTCCTTTGTTATCTCTTTGATTTTCAAATGCTTTTTGAATGGCTCTTTTGGTTTTGTTAACCAAAGTAGGTTTGTGAACAGCTTGTCTAGTTGCATAGCAAACTCCGGGTAACATTGCCACCATTTCTGTAATTTTTAAAGGATATCCTGCATTGTGAACATCTCTTCCATACGGTGAGGTTGATGATTTCATACCTTCCAAAGTTGTTGGTGCCATTTGACCACCCGTCATACCATAAATACCATTGTTGATGAATATGATGACAATATTTTCACCTCTGTTGCAAGCATGAATAGTTTCGGCAGTACCAATGGCAGCTAAATCTCCATCTCCTTGATAGGTAAATACGAATTTATTAGGGAAAACTCTCTTGATTCCGGTGGCAACTGCGGGTGCACGTCCATGTGCAGCTTGCTGCATATCCACATTCATGAATTCATAAGCCAATACAGAACATCCAACTGGAGCCACGCCTATAGTATCGGCAGTTATACCCATTTCTTCTACTACTTCCATAATCAATCTGTGAACGACTCCATGTCCGCATCCGGGACAGTAGCTTAATGCGCCTTCATTGATATTTTCTGTTTTTTTAAAAACAATAGTTCCTGTTTTGATAATTTCTTCAGGAGTGATTACATCTGCGATCATATTCTTATAATGTTTTTAGATGATTTTCAACGGCATTCAATACTTCACCAGGTGTAGCAATCATGCCACCCATGCGTCCAAAGTGTACTACGGGAGACTTTCCATTCACAGCTAATCTCACGTCTTCTACCATTTGACCGGCATTCATTTCAACTGACATAAACCCTTTGACTTTTCCGGCATATTTTTCTATGGCTTTGGTCGGATATGGCCACAAAGTAATGGGTCGAATCAAACCTAATTTCAAACCTTTTTCTCTTCCCAGTTGAATCACTTTTTGACAAATTCTAGCACTGGTTCCAAAAGCCACCATCAAATACTCTGCATCTTCGCATTGAATTTCTTCATGGTCGGTTTCATGGGCTTCAATTTCTTTGTATTTGGCTTGTAAATCTTGATTGTGGTGTTCTTGAACTTCAGATTTTAAATTAAGCGAAGTAATGATATTTTGCTTTCTTCCGGATCTTCCGGTTGTAGCCCAACTGCCATGTTTTTCAATGACTTCTTCATCTGTTAATCTTGGTTTGGGGTCAGGTAAATAAACTTTTTCCATCATTTGACCAATAGCACCATCGGCCAAAATCATAACAGGTGTTCTATATTTGAAAGCCAATTCAAAACCTCTATCAACAAAATCAGCCATTTCTTGTACAGTGGATGGGGCCAATACAATCAATCGGTAGTCTCCGTGTCCTCCACCTTTTACGGCTTGAAAGTAATCGGCTTGTGAAGGTTGAATGGTTCCCAATCCCGGACCACCACGCATGACATTGACTATCAAACAAGGTAATTCAGCTCCGGCTATATAGGAAATACCTTCCAATTTGAGACTTATACCCGGACTAGAAGATGATGTCATTACCTTTTTTCCGGCTCCTGCTGCTCCATAGACCATATTGATGGCGGCTACTTCACTTTCAGCTTGTAGAACCACCATGCCTGTTCTTTTTTCAGGACGTTGAACCATGAGATATTCTATCACTTCCGATTGAGGTGTTATAGGATACCCAAAATAAGCATCAGCACCAGCTCTGATAGCTGCTTCTGCCAAAGCTTCATTGCCTTTCATTAATTTAAGTTCTTCCATTTATAAAGTTAGAAATTAGAAGTTAGAAGTTAGAAGTTAAAAGGGTTTAAAGATTTCAGTAAATAGAAATCTTTTAAACCACTTTATGCTGTTTTGAGTAGATAAACTGTAATACACATATCTGGGCAAACCAAAGCACAAGCCTTACAACCAGTACATGCATCGTGATTGGCAGGATATGCGGGATTAAACCCTTTGCCGTTTACTAAATTGTTGAGTTTTAAAACATCTGTAGGACATGCAACCACACAAAGATTGCAACCTTTACAAGCTTCGTTGTCTATAACTACTGCTCCTCTTATTTTTGACATTTTAAGGTGTTTTTAATTTTGCTAAACAAAGGTAATATGACTATGTTAATTGTGAAATGACAATTGTCATCAAAGATGAAAATTTTTGATATTTATGATAATAGTAAAAATACATTAAATATAATGCAAATTATTTTGCGATAAATGTTAAATATGTGTAAGATATCTAAAGTCTAATGGAATTTATTACGGTTTAACGCAAACGATTTCGTATTGAAATTCAAATTTAATTATATTTTATGGTTTAGAAGCAAATATTTTACACAAAAGGCTCAATTTTTTTTGCTGAAATATGATATTCATCAATGAATTTTTTTGGATTAACTTTTAAATTTCACAAGTTTTAGTTTGATTATAGCTAACACTCCTTTAAAAGTGAAATTTGGAACATTTGTACAATATAATGGAACATCTGTACCAAGTGTTTGTTTGCAATGGGTCTAAATTTGCCGAGTCATATTTCTTTAACTTAAATATTTAAATTATGAATTACAATTATTTAAAGTTTTTACTAGTCCTTTTTGGATTTTTGATGGGTTCAATGGTTTATGGTCAAAACGATGGGTTCAATTATAAATCTGTTGTATACAATAACGGAGTCGTCGTGGCAAATCAATCGGTAACTTTGAGATTTACCTATTACGAATCTGCAACACAAGTATATCAAGAAACCTTTACAACAACAACTTCTTCGGCTGGAATTGTGATATTGAATATGGGAGAAGGAACAGTGGTATCCGGAACTTTCAATTCGCTTAATTTTAATAACCAAATAGCTTACAAAGTGGAAGTCAATATAGGAAGTGGTTATACCAATATGGGAACATATGATTTTAAATATGTTCCCTATGCTAAACACGCTCAAACTGCCAGTTCAATTTCAACTGCGCTCTCTTTAAATGATTTATCTGATGGGAAAACCGATGATTATTCACTTTTTTTAGGAGTAAATACTGGTAATTCAGACGATGGTAATAATTACAATGTTGGGATTGGCCAAAATTGTCTAGGTAATAATATAAGTGGTTTTAACAATGTAGCCGTAGGAGCTGGAACCATGGGGGCCAATGGATCAGGTAGTCAAAATACAGCCATCGGAAGTAACACTTTATTTTTAAATCAATCGGGTAGTGGTAATACTGCCATTGGTTATGCGGCAATGAATGCTGCTGATGGTAGAGCCTATAATACCGCTGTTGGCTATTCCGCTCTGATGAGTGGAACAGCAGGTAACAATAATGTGGCATTGGGTACAAATGCTCTCAAAAGCTCTGGTGGAAGCAATAATACCGCTGTTGGAAACGCAGCTGGATACAGTAATTTAAGTGGCAATTACAATGTTTTTATTGGAAACAACGCCGGTTATAATGAATCAGGGAGTAACAAATTGTATATAACTAACAGCAGTACTGCTTATCCATTAATTTATGGAGACTTTAATTCGGGTCAACTGACAATTAACGGCGATTTAACCATCAAAGACGGCACACAAGGAGCAGGAAAAATATTTACTAGCGATGCCAATGGTCTCGGTTCTTGGCAAAATGCTGCCAAAACTCATACCGTATTCTTAAATCCGGCAATGGCACAACCTATGAGTAATACCGTTGAATACAGTCGCTCTTGGGGTAGTTTTTATATTGCCTCAAACAATATTTCAACGGTAATCATACCACTTGATTTACCGGTAGGTGCCTCAGTTACACAGGTAACCTATTATTTTGTGGATAATACCAATACAGCAAGCATCCGTTTCAGTGCTTATATGACTACCATATCAAGTGGTTCTTCGGGTATTACAGGGGCGTATAATTCTACAAACACATCGTCTTCTGTTCAAGAGTATACTCCGGTTTTAGGAGGTTTTGACATTGTAGCCGATAAGGTTTACAGTTTTGTTATTGATGCCAATGGCGCTGCATGGCCAGGTAATAGTACTTTATCTATTAGAGGAATAAAAGTTATTTATACATACTAAATAGTTTGAAAATGAAAATATTATGTTCCTTCTTTGCATTCTCTTGGGTATTTATGACGTATGCCCAAACAGAACTTCGCAAACAATCTATTGATAGCGGTGGTGCTCTAACCCAATCCGGCACGATAACCATGCTGTTTACCGTAGGCGAAGTAGTGGTTGCCGAAGGTGTATCAAGTACCTATTCCATTTCTGAAGGATTTATTGGAAAAGATATGAATATCTCTTTAAACTTGGACGAATTTGACGAATTGATTGGAGTAAGTATTTATCCCAATCCATTTGTAAGCGAATTGAATATAACATTCCCAAATTCTAGTCAATATGACATCGAATTGTACGATGTATATGGAAAACTTATTTGGAGCATGAATACTTCCCATCAAACTGAAACCAAAATTGTGTTGGATACCCTATCAGAAACTAATTATTTTTTGTTGGTAAAAGACGTAGCCCTTCAAAAGGTTAAAGTGTTCCAAGTCATTAAACAGTAAGTTTTAATTTATAAAATTTCAAAAACAATTACATCCGGTGGCTCGAAGTTACCGGATTTTTTTAACCCATGAATCTTTAAGGAGTTAATAATAGTTTTTTTAAAGTTTTCTATAATATATTAAGTGTATTAACTCCGTAGAATCTTCAATTTCCAACCATAAATATTATCAATGTAGACTTAAGTTGATTTATTGTAGGACCTCAAAATCGAATATATTAAGAAAACCGCTAAAATCAAAGTTAGAACTGAACTGTAAAAAACATTAGAATTATAGAATATCCTTCCAGTTTTCCGGATTGAATGTTCCATTGTTTTTTTCTAATTCCATGATTTTATCTGCAAGTTCTTTCATTTCTTTTGCATTAGGGGCATTGGTAACAATACATTCTATAACATATTCACGAATTCCAATTATCGCATTCTCCATCTCATCCATTACTTTATCCCTTTCATCCATCGCAATATGTAACATCTGTTCATTGAGCTTTTCAGAAAGAACCGCATCTTCATAATCGTCAGCAAATTTTGTCAAATGATCCGTTAATCCTGCTTCTACTATTCCAGATTCTTCTTCAAATTCTGCAATTATTTCTTTTAATTCTCTGATAATATCAGGCTGATCTAATAACGGTTGACTGTTAATCCAATTTGCAAGTGCTTCTTCATTTTCATTGAGAAGTAAATCGAGTAATTTTTCTCTGTTTTTCATTTTATATTTTTTTAAATTTGAGGTGTAAAATTAAAAATTAATTTATTTCTAAACAATTTTTCTTTTGTGTATTTACATCACTCTCAACCTAAAAAATCTTAACATATTTTCCCGGATTTACCTCATGCATCAATCCGTATATTCTTTCAAATATATCCTCTGTACTAGGGTTGGAGAAGTAATCACCATCGGTACCATAAGCGGGTCTATGGTCTTGCGCGGTAATAGTCAGTGGCTTGGAATCAAGGTATTGGAAAGCATCTTGTTTGATTAGAATTTCATCCAATAAAAATGCGGATGCGCCACCACTGTAATCTTCATCAATAATCACCAATCGATTGGTTTTTTGAATACTTTTTACCAAATCATGTCTAATGTCAAACGGTTGTATGCTTTGTGCATCGATTACTTCGCAACTGATACCTTGTTGGCGTAATTCTAAAGCCGCTTCAACAACCAATTTTAAAGTCGAACCATATGACAACATCGTTACATCAGTACCTTCCATCAAAGTTTCCACAACACCTATCGGAGTTCTGAATTTGCCGAAATTATTGGGTTTTCTCTCCTTCAAGCGATACCCATTTAAATTTTCTATAATTAAGGCTGGGTCATCACTTTCCATCAGGGTATTGTAAAATCCGGCTGCTTTGGTCATGTTGCGTGGAACCAATATGCAAACGCCTTTCAAAAAATTATTGATACCACTCATGGGTGAACCTGAATGCCAAATGCCTTCCAATCTGTGACCGCGTGAACGAATAATCAATGGGGCTTTTTGTTTACCAGCTGTGCGATAATGTAGGGTTGCCAAATCATCACTCAAGGTCTGTAAAGCAAATAGGATGTAATCCAGATATTGAATTTCGGCTATTGGACGCAAACCGCGCATAGCCATGCCAATACCTTGTCCGGCAATGGTAGCTTCTCTAATTCCGGTATCGCTGATACGCATTTCTCCGAATTTTTTTTGTAAGCCTTCCAATCCTTGGTTAACGTCTCCAATATAACCTACGTCTTCTCCAAATATCAATACTTCGGGATGATTGGTGAAAATTTCGTCAAAATTATCTCGTAAAATGGTACGAGCATCCACTTCGGGTGCTTGTTCGTCGTAAGTTGGCTTGACTTCTGAAATGTGAATAGCCGCTTTTTCCGATTCGCTAAATAAATGAGAACTGTAACGCTCTTGGTATTTGGCTGTATATTTTTGAATATAGGCTTTTAAATCATTTTTTTGAGGTAAGTTTTCATCAGCGATTAGTCTGAATACTTTACGAGCAAATACCAGATTTGGTTTGATGTGAACATCAGTTTCTTCCTGAAAATGTTCGACTAATTTTTGAATGAAAACGGCATTTTTGGAAGTGTCTTGAATGTTTTTAACCAACTCTAGAACTTCAGCACCTTCTTGTTTGATAGGGTTTTTAAATGCATGCCATGCTTCGTTTTTGGCCAGTTTGGCTTCTTCTTTCGCGGATTTTTCTAAGTCTTCAATTTCGGTTTCATTTTCCACCAATTTTAATGTATTGCCATCAGCATCCATGATTCTGAAATTCAAAATCCAACTGCGCATACGGGTGTTGCAATCTATACTTTTTTCATATTCCAATCTTTCAGCACTTTTGTATCGTTCGTGTGAACCCGAAGTAGAATGACCTGTAAATTGCATCAAATCAGTTACGTGGATAAGTACTGGACAATGTTCGGTACGGGCTATTTGCGAAGCTTTTTCGAAAGTAGATACTAATTCAGGATAATCATAGCCTTTAACTGTAAATATTTCAAATCCGTTGCTTCCATTTTCTCTTTGAAACCCTTTGAGTATTTCAGAAAGATTTTCTTTTGTGGTTTGATATTTGGCAGGAACCGAAATACCATATTCATCATCCCATATACACATGACCATTGGCACTTGTAAAACGCCGGCGGCATTGATGGTTTCCCAAAAAAGTCCTTCGCTTGTACTGGCATTACCTATTGTACCCCATGCTACTTCATTGCCTTGGTTTGAAAAATTGGTAAAACCTTTTAATTCGGATAAATGTCTATATATTTTGGAAGCTTGAGCCAATCCCAATAATCTAGGCATTTGACCAGCTGTACAGGAGATATCTGAACTCGAGTTTTTTTGTTTGGTAAGGTCTTTCCAACTTCCATCAGGATGAAGCGAATGTGTAGCAAAGTGGTTGTTCATCTGTCTTCCGGCAGATTCGGGATTATTGGCAATATCGGTATCACCGTAAGTGCTAGAAAAAATTTGTTGTGGAGTCAATTGACCAATAGCCATCATAAAAGTTTGGTCTCTGTAATAACCAGACCTAAAGTCTCCATCTTTAAATGCTTTGGCCATAGCCAATTGAGGTAATTCTTTACCATCGCCAAAAATGCCGAAAGCACCTCTTCCCATCAATACTTCTTTTCTTCCCAATATACTGCATTCTCTACTCAATACAGCCAATTTATAATCGTTAAGTATTTCGGTTTTAAAATCTTCGAAGGAAAGATGATGTGAAGCCATGCTTTTTAATTAGTGTTTATTGCAACAAATATATAAAATATGTTGACACAAAGAATTCTTTCCTCATGTAAGTGAGTCATTTTACGCCAAAACAAGAAAAATAAAAGTTATTTTTTAGAAACTTTTCTCAATCCATATTTTGCAACATTCAAATATAAAAAAAAGACCTCCCGAACATTTTCGAGAGGTCAATATATTATTTTAAAATTCTGAATTCAGAATTCCTAAATTCTAAACTCATTTTACATCATCCCAGGCATTCCACCACCCATAGGAGGCATTGGAGGGTTTTCTTCTTTGATGTTGACTAAAGCACATTCTGTTGTAAGGATCATTCCTGCCACAGATGCTGCGTTTTGTAAGGCAATACGAGTCACTTTGGTAGGGTCAATGATACCGGCTTTAAACATGTTGACATATTCATCGGTTTTGGCATTGTATCCAAAATCACCTTTACCTTCTTTAACTTTTGCAACAACTACAGAGCCTTCTTTACCTGCATTTTCAACGATTTGACGCAAAGGTTCTTCAATAGCTCTTTCAATGATGCTCACTCCGGTTGCTTCATCCGAATTTTCGGTCTTAATTTTTTCCAAAGCCGCTTTAGCTCTTAGCAAAGCCACACCACCACCAGCGATAATACCTTCTTCTACGGCCGCACGAGTTGCATGTAATGCATCATCTACACGGTCTTTCTTTTCTTTCATCTCTACTTCACTAGCTGCACCAACGTATAGTACTGCAACTCCGCCGGCTAATTTAGCCAAACGTTCTTTGAGTTTTTCTTTATCGTATTCGGAAGTGGTTACTTCTACTTGCGCTTTGATTTGCTCAACCCGATTTTTAATGTCCTCTTTCTTACCTGATCCGTTTACGATAATAGTGTTGTCTTTGTCAATAGTAACTCTTTCAGCAGTACCAAGCATTTCAACTGTTGCAGTTTCAAGGGTCAAACCAAGTTCTTCCGATATCAGTGTTCCACCAGTCAAAACAGCGATGTCTTCCAACATGGCTTTTCTGCGATCTCCAAATCCGGGCGCTTTAACAGCTGCAATTTTTAAGGCACCTCTCAATTTATTCATAACTAAAGCTGTCAAAGCTTCTCCGTCTACATCTTCAGCAATGATTAATAGCGGTTTGCCACTTTGAGCAACTGGCTCCAAAATAGGTAACATATCCTTCAAAGTGCTTATTTTTTTCTCATACAACAAAATGTATGGATGATCCATGTCAACCAACATTTTTTCAGGATTGTTGATGAAATAGGGTGATAAATATCCTCTGTCAAATTGCATTCCTTCTACAATATCCACATAGGTTTCGGTGCCTTTAGCTTCTTCTACAGTGATTACGCCTTCCTTCCCAACTTTACTAAAAGCATCGGCAATCAATTTTCCAATACTTTCATCGTTATTGGCAGAAATGGCAGCCACTTGTTGTATTTTTTCAGATTTGTTTCCTACTTCTTCTGAATTTTTTTTCAAATCAGCAACAACAGCTTCTACAGCTTTATCAATGCCGCGTTTCAAATCCATTGGATTGGCTCCTGCTGCCACGTTTTTCAAACCCTCTTTTACAATGGCTTGCGCTAATACTGTTGCGGTAGTTGTTCCATCACCTGCCAAATCACTGGTTTTGGATGCTACTTCTTTTACCATTTGAGCGCCCATATTTTCAATTGGGTCTTTCAATTCGATTTCTTTGGCGACACTTACACCATCTTTGGTAACTGATGGGCCTCCATAAGATTTGTCAATTACTACGTTTCGTCCTTTAGGACCTAAGGTTACTTTTACGGCATTGGCCAATGCATCAACGCCTCTTTTGAGACCGTCGCGTGCTTCAATGTCAAATATTATTTCTTTTGCCATGATTGAGATATATGTTTAAGGTTTAAAGTTTAAAGTTTAAAGTTGAATGAAGTGTGGTTACTAAATAATAGCCAAAATATCACTCTCACGCATCATGAGATAATTTTTTCCGTCCAAATTTAACTCAGTACCTGCATATTTTCCATACAATACTAAATCTCCAACTTTAACAGTTAGTGGTTCATCTTTAGTTCCGTTGCCAACGGCTACCACACTTCCTTTTTGTGGTTTTTCCTTTGCAGAATCTGGGATGATGATTCCCGAAGCAGTCTTGGTTTCAGAGGCAGATGGTTCAATCAGAACTCTATCGCCCAATGGTTTAATATGTACACTCATAAAAAAAATGATTTTGAAAATTTAATTATACGTTGCCATGCAAATTACCAAAATCAGACCAAAGAACCTTATGAAAGGGCAATGACAGTTGGAAATGTATGGATTTAGGTTGTAAATATAGGGCTAAATAATTGTAAAACAATTAACTAGAATGTTGTTTTAAGTTGGATGATTCAAATTCTCATCATCTTTAAGCTGTCAGATTAGGCGAAAAAAAAATGCCAACCTGTCATTGGTTGGCATTTTATATCATTTGCTATAGATTATTTTGCAGGTTGTTGTTGTGCAGGAGCTTCTGTAGCAGGTTTTGCCGGAGTAGCTGGTGCATCTGCTTGTTCAGCCGGTAATTCAGCTTCGTCCAAGGTGTTTTCAATATTTGACTTAGCAGCGCCTCCATGTCTGGAAGGATGAGTCAAATTGGTGATTAAAACCAAAGCTACCATCACAGCAGCTAAAGTCCAAGTACTTTTATCCAAAAAAGTGTTGGTACTTTGTACACCTCCAATATTCATTCCACCTCCAAATGTTGAAGAAATCCCTCCACCTTTTGGGTTTTGAACCATGATAATGAGGATCAGTAAAAAAGCTACAATCGCTGTTAGGATGATCAGAATAGTTGTCATTTTTTAAAACGCTATTAATTATAAATTATTCCTTCTTAAAACTTCTATTTGTTTAATTTGGTCTGCAAAGAAACTACTTTTTTCTGGAAATTTCAAACTTAATATTTGGTAAGCACTAATTGCATCTGCGTATTTATGTTGTAACACATATACCCTTGCCAATGTTTCGGTCATAATTTCTTCGTTTTCAGTAATTTGAGGATTAGATGTTGCCTCGTTTTTTTTCTCTTTAATCGGTTCAATTTTAGGATTTTTCACAATAAATTCCTCAATTAAATCCAATTTTTCTTCTAATGAAGCTTTTTTCAAAGGTTCCGTATTTCGATCAATGGGTTTGAAAGTTGAAATTTTCAACCAATCACTAAAGGAATGTGTGTCATTTTGATTGAATTGAACAGGAGGACAAAACTCTTCACTCATGGAAACTTCCAATTTTTCAATTATTGGTTCTTCTAAAATAGTTTCCTCAAATATTTCTTTGGGTAATAGTTCAAATGTAAATTCATCTTTTGGCTCAGAATCAACCTTATCTTCAACTTTGTCAACATTTGATTCTTCTTTTGTTGCAATATTGAAAACTGGTTCTTCGGTAATTTCTAGTTCAGGTTCGTTTGCAATTTCTTGTTCTTGAACAGGAACTTCTATGGCTTCTTGAACAACTGGAACTTCTGATACTTCTGAAACTTCTTTTTCATCATAAGATAGGAAAACAGGTATTTTTAAGTCTTCGGCATCTTTAACTTCCTCGGGTTGTGAATATTCACTTTGCAGGATAGAATCAAAATCTTCATAGGGTTTTTCCAAAGGAACTTTTTCGGGCGTGTTTTCAGCTTCAAACTGTTTGAGAAATGCATCTGCAATTTCATCAATATCACCCGATACAATTTCTTTGGTCACGTCAATATTAAATATATCCTTCACATTTTCAATTTCTGAATGCGTTGTTTGCGATTTCAAAAAATGCTCCTGCTGTTCTTCGTGCGAAGGGAAGAAAGGATCTTTAAAAACTTCTGGTTTACTATCAGTGTCTTCACTAAAGATGCTTTTGTGATGGCGCTTTTCCTCAACAAAATCGGTTTGATGCTCAGCTTCCAATTTGTGAAGAAATGCATCAGCTATTTCGTCAATTTCCGAATCATTTTCGGGTTCATTTATAGGAAATGTATGACCGGAATGCTCCTTGAAAAATTCAGGAACAGGTTCTGTTTCCTTTTCAATTTCAGGATTTTTATGAAAAAGTTCAAAAAAGATGGCTTCTTCGTCTTTAATCTTGTCATTCGAAAGTGGATTAGATGTAGTATTTGAATGATCAGATGTAAATATGGTTTCGTTTTGAACGACTTTCTCTTCCAACTCAGAGGCAATTGGTTCTTCTCCAGGAAAACGATGGGAAATGTTTTCTTTTAAATATTCAGAATCAATCTCGTTTGGGTCTTCTTCTGGTTGAACTGTTTCTTTTTTGTGGAATAATTCAAAAAAAATGGCTTCTTCATCCTTGATTTTGGCATCCGTAAGTGGAGTACTTTCAGAAGTTTTGTGGTCAGATGCAAAGAAATTATCGTGTTGAATGGCTTTTTCTTCCAACTCAGATGCAAATGTTTCTTCTCCCGGAAACCGATGGGAAATTTGATCTTTAAAGTAATCGGAATCATCCTCGCTTGTGTCTTCTTCTGTTTGAGGTGTTTCTTTTTGGTGAAATAATTCGAAAAAAATGGCTTCTTCTTCTTGAATTTTTTCAAATGACAATTTGCTTTTCGAAGTTACATCCGATTCTGGTGTAAATTTAAAATCGAAAGTTTCTTCAGGAGTCTCAGCAACAGAATCAACACCTGTT
>JAABRF010000049.1 GCA_011391075.1 Flavobacteriia bacterium
ATTATTTTACGGCTGACACATCTGTAATCCTTGGTTGGGGCAACGCTAAACCAATTAAAGAAATAGAAAAAACAGCCATTAATAAAGTTTCAAAACTGACGAACAAGATATTTACAGTTCGTGGTAACGACAACATAATTTATCATCCAAGTCCGCAAAATCACAACCTCAAATTAATGTGGCTTGACAACATCTACGGACAACTAAGAGCATTAGACAAATGAAATTTACTGCAAACATAGTCCGACACACCGGCTGCATTAGGTACGCACAACCTAAATGAAACTAGAAGTAAAATTTCTATAAGTGCAGAAAGTAAAGAGGAAGCCGATAGACTATTCAACGGACTTTCACAAGGTGGACAAATAGAAATGCCAATTGAAGACAGTCCTTGGGGATCATACTTTGGGATGTTTAGAGATAAATTTGGTATCGAATGGATGGTGGACTTTGACCCAAAACAAAATATACAAACGGAGAAATAAAACAACAAACAGCAGTTTGACAAAATGGCGGGTTCAGTGCTAAATTGAAAGTAAGGGCTTCTAAATCCGCCACTTCTCCAAGCTGCAAACCACATTGGGTCGTTAGTAGTGGACAGTTAGTTAGTTATATTGGATTAAAGAGATACACATAAATATGACAGATAGAGACAAATTACATCATTTACGGGTTCCGACACAAGACAATCCGCTGCGTATACTAATGAGTGCTTGTTTGACCGGAATAACTTGTGGTTATGATGGAAGTGCAAATGGAACCTATCCCGGTGCTTTAAAATTTTTGACTTATGATACGGTTAGGATAGTAAGGTTTTGTCCGGAAGAGTTTTCATTTGGGACACCAAGAGAAATGTGTGACATACATGGAGGTACAGGATTGGATGTTTTGAATGGCAAGGCAAAAGTTTTGACAGAAACAGGAAAAGACTGGACAGAAGGTATGATTAAAGCCTCCGAAAAAATGCTGGAAATTGCTCAAAGGGAAAATATTGAAATTGCCATTATGATGGATATAAGCGCAGCTTGTGGAAGTCAGGTAATTTATGACGGGAATAGATTTGGAGCGCATAATGTTTACCAAATAGGCGCAGGCGTAAGTGCAGCCCAATTAATGAGAAATGGTTTTACAGTTATCAGCCAACGCGACTTTGCTTCGTTGGAAATACTGTACGCCAAGATTGACAGTCAACATATAATTGATGCCACCAAAATAGACCACCACGAAACAGAGTGGTATAAGACTTATTTTAAATGATGAGGTTGTTGGGAGTTGAGGTAGTTAGCAGTAGGCAGTAAGCAAGCGAATAACCGTCCCGTCCCGATAGCTATCGGGAATCGGGAATCGGGACCAATAACTTTTAACTTTTAACTTTTAACTTTTAACCAATAACCATAGTTACAAAGTATGAATCTAAATTCATGTATCGAACTAGGGCTATGAAAGCTACGTATGTATTATTTCAAAATAATTCGTATTTTCGAACACTTTTGTAAATTTTAATAAACACAAATAGAAATGATTAAAAAATTTGAAGGTTTTTCAAGAGCATTTTGGACAGCCAATATTGTAGAATTGTTGGAAAGAGGCGCCTATTATGGCGTATTTATCGTCATCACATTGTATTTATCCAAGATTTTAGGTTTTTCGGATATTGAGGCTGCTATGATTTCAGGTATTTTTTCGGGAGGTTTGTATTTATTACCCACTTTTGCAGGTGCTTTTGCAGATAAAATTGGATTTAAGAATTCGCTTTTGATTGCCTTTTCTTTGTTGAGTTTGGGATATTTTGGATTGGCTGTTTTGCCGGGAATCTTAGAATCGGCAGGACTTGTAGATTATTCCGGGGATATTACATTTACCGGATTAAACGAATCCTCCCAACGTTGGTTAATCGCACCTATATTATTGGTGTTGATGATTGGCGGTTCATTTATAAAATCAGTTATCACCGGAACCGTAGCCAAGGAAACCACTGAATCGACTAGAGCGCAAGGTTTCTCTATCTTTTACATGATGGTCAATATAGGCGCCTTCTCGGGGAAAGCCTTTGTAAAACCCTTCCGCGATCAAATGGGAGATATGGGTTTGATTTATTTCAACTACTTCTCGGCATCTTTGACTTTTATTGCTTTGATACTCATCATATTCTTTTTCAAGAGTCAAAAACACGAAGGCGAAGGTAAAACCTTAAAAGAAATAGGGTATTCGTTTTTGAAAGTTATGACCAATGGAAGATTGATTGCTTTAATTTTAATCATTACGGGTTTTTGGATGGTACAACATCAATTGTATGCCACCATGCCCAAATATGTCACCCGTTTGGCAGGAGAAGAATCGGCTATTGGTTGGTATGCCAATGTCAATCCATTGGTAGTAGTGCTTACGGTAGCAACCGTCACAGCATTGATGGCTAGAAAAACTCCTTTGTTTTCTATGACTGTTGGGATGTTTTTGATGCCAATTTCAGCTTTGTTGATGGCATCCGGAAATCTATTGGATAATGGCAACTTTCATATTTTAGGACAAGAAATGCACCCTATAGCCGTCATGATGATTGTAGGGATTGCTGTACAAGGATTGGCAGAATCTTTTATTTCCCCAAGGTATTTACAATTTTTCTCTTTACAAGCGCCTAAAGGTGATGAAGGACTGTATTTAGGTTTTAGTCATTTGCATTCCTTTTTGTCCTCGGTTTTGGGCTTTGGATTATCGGGTTATTTGTTGAGTAAATATTGCCCTGATCCCAAATTATTTGAAACCCGTGAGGCTTGGCAAGCAGCTTCAGTAAATGCCCATTATATTTGGTATTACTTTGCAGGTATAGCTTTATTATCGGCTTTTTCTTTGATTATTTATGGGAAAGTAATTCGAAAATTGGATGCTCAAAAAGTACAGCGTTAGATTTTAATACCTTTATAAAGGCGTAAATCAAATTTGAAGAAATTAAGTTTCATATTGTTTTTATTTTGGCTGCAAACAAGTTTTGGACAGGATATTTTGCCATTTATTGAAAACTATACCAAACAAGATTACAAAGGAGACAACCAAATATGGAGTTTGACGCAAGGCACCGACCACGCGTTGTATTTTGCCAATAATTACAATTTCTTACGCTACAATGGCGTTGTTTGGGAAAAGTACGCCTTACCCAATAAAACCATCATTCGATCGGTTTTTTCATTTAAAGATAGAATCTATTCGGGTTCGTATAATGAATTTGGATATTGGCAAAGGCATAACGGAACCATGCAGTATACTTCATTGGTGCCAAATCAAGCTTTTTTTGGAGAATCGAAAACAGAAGAAGTTTGGAAAATACTACATTACGATGGCAAGATTTATTTCCAAACCTTCAATGAAATCTACATTTACGATTTCAAAACTGTTCAAAGAATAGCCACACCCGAATTGATATCCTACATTTTTGTGGTCGATGGAAAAATATTGGCAGCTTCAGTTGTCAATGGCATTTATGAATTGGAAGGCAACACATTTAAAAAGCGGAGTGAATGGCCCATTTTAAAAGGAAAGATCATTCACGCCATTGAAAAGATAAATGGAAAAATCTACTTCTTCACACAGAAAGATGGCGTTTATGAATGGCACAATGGTCTCTTGCAAGAATGGAATCACCCATTACAAGCTGTGTTGAAATCAACTTTGATCAATTCTGCTAAAGTAATCGACAATGGTCAATTGGCCATCGGGACAGCTTCCAATGGTTTGTACATCATAAATCTAAAAGAGAATACATATTTCAACATCAATAAAAGCGTTTCCCTACAGAATAATTCGGTTTTGAGTATCATATTGGATAAAGAACAGGATTTATGGTTGGGATTGGACAATGGGATTGCGCATATAGAAATCAACTCACCATATAAGATTTTCACAGATAAAACCGGTAGTTTGGGTTCGGTGTACGCCATGTCTCCTACAGACAACGGATTTTTATTGGGTTCCAATCACGGTTTATTCACTTATCAGCAAAAAAAAATAGCTTTGGTAGAAAGTACCCAAGGACAGATTTGGGATATTTTTAAACGTCAAAATCAATATATAATAGGACACAATAACGGTACTTATTTGTATCAATCGGATGGATTAACCAAAACCACTTTGATAAATGGTGGTTGGAAAATGAAAAAGGATTTGTATAAGGATGTTTATATACAATCCAATTACACCGGTATTGCATTTTTTAATGATTTAAACGATTTAAGCAAAGGAATCAAACTCGCAGGGTACACAGGTCCGATCAAGGATTTTGTTCAAATAGGTCCTAATGAATTGATTATGGCGCATAGCAATAAAGGTTTGTTTAGAATCAAATACAATGATCATTATCAAACTACTTTTTTAGAAAATCTAAGTCATAGAAGTGGCATTTTACAAGACTATACCCCCAAAATATTTCAATTTAAAAACGAAATCCTGTTTTATATCAGCAACCAATGGTATTATTTGGATAGAATAGATTCCAAACTCAAGTTACACAAAATCTTCAACGACAATTTCAAGGACATATCTGAAATCATACCTATTGATGAAACCGGATTTGCATTGGTAAAGAATAATATGTTGTTTATCATCAATCAGGTAGAAGATCGGTATACTTGGTTGTCCATTCCGAGTAAGTTGTATTCGGGAAGGATCATCAACAACGAATCCAAAATCATTTACCATCAAGGTCAGTACATCCTCAATTTGGATGATGGGTTTTTAATATTCAATTCGATTAAAAATAATTTTGTAAAGCAAAAAATAAGTATTGAAGGCTTTTACAATGATAAATTTATTGGAAACAATGAAATTCC
This sequence comes from Flavobacteriia bacterium, assembly GCA_011391075.1. Lineage (GTDB taxonomy): Bacteria > Bacteroidota > Bacteroidia > Flavobacteriales > Flavobacteriaceae. The sequence goes on from JAABRF010000049.1 coordinate 4,821, forward strand.
CAACAATAAAACGGTTCATTTAGATGTCATATCAGAGTTTTATGGCAATCGCAAATCAAACTTGTATTATGCCATCAATGATGATGCGATATCACCTTTGGTGGACGGGCAACTCATTTTAAACAATCTCAGCAGTGGAACATACAGGATCAAAGTATTTTACAATGATGGATTTAAAATCAATCAGTTGAATGAATACAGTTTCACTGTCAAAAGACCTTGGTTCTTATCGGTATGGATGATCATGGTCTATGTATTACTGGTGATATTTGGTTTGATGTTATACTACAGGTGGAATAAGATACGTTTTTATGAAAAGCTCAAACTCAAAGAAGAAGAAATCAAACACAAGAGTGCTTTGAAGTCATTGGAGTTGGAATCGGAGAGTAAATTAAAACTTCAGGAATACGAAAAACACATATTAGAAAATCAAGTACATATTAAAGCAAATGAGTTGGCGGGGAAATCACTATCCTTAGCCAAGCAAACTGAATTGATAGAAAGTATACAAGAAATATTAAATTCCGAGAATTCAGTTCAGAATTTAAAATCCAAAATTGCCAAAGCCATCAAAATAAATCGCTTGAATAAAAATGAATGGAAATCATTTGAGAATAACTTATTGAAGAGCAATGAAGACTTTGTCAAGGAACTTACCAACAAACACAAATCATTGACAGCAAAAGATGTAAAACTCTGTATTTATCTCAAAATGAATCTTTCTTCCAAGGAAATTGCACCCTTGATGAACATCAGTTACAGAGGAGTAGAACTACATCGTTATCGTTTGAGAAAGAAAATGTTATTGGAACAGGATGTAAACTTGAATACATTCATGAATAACTTGTAGAATTTTCTTTTTTTACACATTTTTTTATTGTACATCAATACTACATCAATAGATTATTTTTTGCTGTATTGAAAACTGTTTTATAAATCTATAAAACATTGTAATATATGTTTTTAAAAATATTATTAGTGTTTTTGATGTAGTATTGTTGTAATGTTTTTTTGAATCATCTCAAACGATTTAGTTATATATTTGTAAGGTAAAAATCATTTATTAATATGACGAGAATATTAACATTTTTAAGTATGCTGTTTATAGTGACAGTATCTTATTCGCAAGAGCTAAAAGGAGTTGTTTTAGATGAAAATAACATTCCTTTACCTGGTGCAAATATCGTTTGCACCAATTCAAACCACAACGCCGTAACTGATTTTGATGGAAATTTTTCTATCAAGGTTGAAAAAGGTGAGAAGATTAAGATATCTTATATTGGGTACAGGACGTTAGAATTAACGCCTACATTTCCCAGTATGACGATTGTAATGGAAATGGAATCAAACACTTTGAATGAAGTAGTTTTGATTGGTTACGGTAAACAGAAAAAAGCTGATTTGACCGGAGCAATTAATACGGTAGATGGAAAGGACATTTCAAGGACTCCATCTTCCAATGTAACTGCTGCATTGCAAGGGAAAGTTGCCGGAGTCATGGTAACCAATTCGGGAGCTCCAGGGGTAGGTGCAGATATCAAGTTAAGAGGTGTCGGTACTTTTATTGGAGATACCAAACCCTTATTTGTAGTGGATGGAATGTATTACAATAATATTGACTTTCTCGATCCATCAGACATTAAAACGCTCAATATCTTAAAAGATGCTTCTTCAACAGCCATATTTGGGGTTAAAGGAGCTGGTGGTGTAATTATTATTGAAACCAAAACAGGTAGTTACAACAAAAAAGCTGAATTTAGTTATCAAGGTTATACCGGAGTTCAAAATCCGCAAAACGTATTGAAGATGGCAAATTCAGAACAGTTTGTAACCATGGCTTATGAATCAGGTTCTCAAGCTGATATCGATGCCGTTTTGAGTGCGATGCAACGCTATGGTCGTAGCCGCGTGAATCCCAATATTCCTGATGTAAATACCGATTGGTACAAAGAAATTTTACAACAGAGCATCATAACCAATCACAATGTTGGTTTTTCTGGAGGTAGTGAAACTGTGAATTATTTGGTTTCAGCCAATTATTTCAAACAAGATGGTCTATTAAGTGTAGTGAAAAATGAATATGAAAGAATGAACTTACACGCCAAAGTAGAAGCTAAATTGTCTGATAGATTTAAAGTTGGAGGTAATTTTATTTTCAGTAATGCTACCCAATATTTTGCAGAGAATGGTGTGTGGAATCAAATATATTTCGCAGTTCCAATTTTACCGATTTATGATGAAACCAATGAAGCTGCTACACCAATAAGATATGCAAATGCTAAAGACATTGGATATAGAGGAACTCAAAATCCTTTTCCAACACTAAAGTTTATTGATAATAAATATAAAAAGAGAAGTTTATTAACGAGTGTATTTGCTGAATATCAAATTCTACCTGAAAAATTGACTTTTAAAACGATGTATAATGGTGCATACAGACCAGAAGATCAAAGAAAAGTTAACTTACCTTACACGATGGGTTTGACTAGTGAGAATATTTCTTCATTATATGTTGCAAATAGTACTGGTTTTGATCAAACATGGGATAACACTTTGACATACAATAATTCATTTGGTAATCACAATGTAGTGTTATTGGCAGGAACTTCATACAGAGATGAAGCAGGAAACTGGTTTAATGGCTCGGGAAGTAATTTGGTCAATCCGTTTGATTCAGATGGATGGTATTTGGGTAATACTGAGTTGGAAACCAGAACATCCAGTTCGGGAGCCAATCGTTTTTATGCCATTTCTTATTTTGGTAGACTTCAATATAATTACAAAGACAAATATTTGATGAATGTTACCATGAGAGCTGAAGGTAATAGTAAATACACTAAAAATCCTTGGGGATATTTTCCTGGAGTAGGTTTAGGTTGGGTTCTTTCTGAAGAAGGATTTATGAGTAATAGTAGTTTCTTTGATTTCTTAAAATTAAGAGCTTCATGGGGTAGAAATGGAAATGATAAAGTTCCTGCAAGTGCTGGTGCAAATCAAATTTACCCGGTTTCATTACCTATAGATGATACTCAATTTAGTGGAACTTACGTAGAATCTACCTATACTGACTTTGAATGGGAAATATTTGAAGAAACCAATGCCGGTATTACTGCAAGATTTTTAGATAATAAATTGTCATTAGATTTGGATTATTTTGTAAGAGATACCAAAAATGCTATTATTCCGGTTTATCAACCCATTGTAAGTACTTATTTATACCAAAATGCAGGTGTTTTGAGAAATAGCGGTTTGGAAGCTACATTGAGTTGGAACAATAGCATAAATGAGAACTTACGTTATAATTTTGGACTCAATTTAGCCTCATTATCCAATGAAGTAGTAGATATCTACAATCAAGATTACATTGATTCCGGATCTGCAGAGTTCCGTCAAAGATCAATGGAAGGAGAAGCTATTAACGCTTTCTTTGGTTATGAAGTAGCCGGAGTTTATCAAAATTTGTCTGAAGTTAGTGCTGATCCAGTTGCAACAACCAATAATTTGGAACCTGGTGACTTTAGATATGTAGATCAAAATAATGACGGATTGATTAATGATGATGATAGAGTTGTTTTGGGATCTTATTTACCTAGTTTTACTTTTGGAGCCAATTTTGGAATGGATTATAGAAATTGGGACTTTTCTTTGAGTTTGTTTGGACAAACCGGAAACAAAATTTTGAATCGTAAAAGAGGTGAAGTGATTTGGACAAATGATCAAAACATGGATGCCGATTTAGCCATCAATCGTTGGCATGGTGAAGGTACTTCCGATTCTTATCCATCTTCCAAAGGATTGAGAAAAGGATGGAACCAAAAAATGAGTGACTTCTTTGTAGAAGATGGTAGCTATTTTAGAATTCAAAACATCCAATTGGGATACAATATTAAGAATCTTAATATTTTTAAAACCAGTACAGAAGCCAGAGTTTATTTAACTGCTGAACGTCCATTTACTTATTTTAAATACAATGGATTTAGTGCAGAAGTATTCAATGGAGTAGATTCACAACAATATCCGGTTCCGGCAGTATATACTTTTGGTTTAAACGTAAAAATATAATTAGTATACCATGAAAAACACTAAATTTATTATAATAGTCGGTCTAATTTTGATGTTTTTTGCCACAGCGTGTGACAGTAAATTAGACGAAAGAGACGGAATATTTGAGGCATCCTCAACAGATTATTCCAAAACAGAAAACATGGTTTTACCCATGTTAGGAAGTTATGAACGTATTTATTCTCGTGGTTGGGAAGATTTTCCTTTGCTTTCACTTAGAGGAGATGATGTCAATGCAGGTGGATTGGGAGACCAACAAGATTATACGGAAACAGATTTATTCAATTACAATAAGGATTATTGGATGTACAATTCTGTTTGGCAAAATATGCACAGAGATATGATTGATATCAATGCTAATATCAATGAGATTTTGAAATTCAAAGAATATGCTACCGGTGATGAAATTGCTTTAGCCGATCAATATGTGGCAGAAAGCAAAGTTCTGAGAGCTTGGTTACAATTTCAATTATCTAGAACTTGGGGCAAATTATTCATCATTCAAACCAATTCGCCTGCTGATGACATTGCCAATGGTTTGAAAACCAAAGAAGAAATCATGCAATATATTTCTGATTTGATGGATGAAGCCATACCCGATTTAGCTGATATGCGTCCCAATGAAAGAACTGATATTCGTGGTGGTGTGACTAAATATACTGCTTTAGCTTTAAAAGCAATGGCCAATCTTGAATTGAAAGATTATCAAAAAGTTGCCGATGCTACCGGTCAAATCATCAATTCAAACAAATTTGAATTGTTTGATGATTATTATGAATTGTTTAAAAAACCCGGTAAATTGAGTGATGAAAGTTTATTTGAATTTCAATATTCAGACTATGGCACCTCAGCGGGTAATTCATTTAATTATCTAAATGCCTTTTTTGGACCTCAAGGTTGGACTCCAGCAATTTCCGGAGCAGCCGATGGTTGGGGATTTTATGAGCCTAGTATGAAATATATCAAATTCATGTTGACCAGAGGAGAAGTGGTTCGTTTGCAAACCAGCGTAATGTTTACCAATCGTGGAATTGACGAATTGAATAATGATCCACTTTTTGCAACATTACCTGCTTGGGTCACTAATACAACACCCGATGGTGATGTGATTAATGATTATGCAAGAGCTAAGTTTGCCAGTGGAAAAAATTATTTGCCTTCCAATCAACTGACTAATGGTAGAACAGATTATGGTTCAGGTAAAAATATGCACGTCATCCGATATGCAGAGGTTTTATTGATGTATGCTGAAGCTTTAAAACAAGGTGCAACCGGAAATGCCATAACTGCAGATGCTGCTGTGAATTTAGTACGTCAACGTGCCGGATTAAACAACATTACAGGAGTTACACTCCAAAATGTTATGGATGAGAAATATGCAGAATTGGCCATGGAATGGGGCGTTCGATATTTTGACATGGTAAGATTGAATATGTACAACGAATTGAGTTATGATGGCAGAACCTTTACCGAAAGTAAAGTATTTTTACCTTATCCTCAAGCTCAAGTAGATGCTTTACCATTGGAGTAATTTTAAAATCAATTTAATATCACAAAAAATGAAGAAATTAATTAATTTATTTACCGGATTATTATTACTGGTATTTACGGCTTCCTGTTATGATGGAATTGATCCCATAACAGAAGTTGATCCGGGACCTGATGCGGGTTCACCTCAAGTGACTCATATTTTTCCTGAAGATGGCACAACCATTCAGGATATCTCGATTGTGAGTACAATTAACATCAAATTTGATGTTGTAGACGACATCGAAATCGTTGATGTCAAAGTGTATTTGGACAATGTATTGTTAGGAGCCTACGATTCTTTTATGGACTATAGAATTTTCCATGGAAACCTTGTTGAAGAAGGGCTTTTGGGAGGTGACCATATTCTTAAAGTTGTAGCAACTGACCTTTCAGGAAATATAACGACTTCAGAAGTAACATTCACCAAAGCGCCTCCTTATACACCTCTTTTTGACAGTGAAATGTTTTACATGCCTTTTGATAGTAACTATTTTGAACTAATGAGTATTCAAGAAGCTACAAAAGTTGGCAATCCGGGTTTTGCCGGTGAAAGTTTTTCAGATATCGACGGAACCAACGCTTACAAAGGTGCAGCAGATTCTTATTTAACTTTCCCTATGGGTAATTCTCTAGGAACTAGTTTTACCGGTATGTTCTGGTATAAAGTAAGTGCTACTCCCGATAGAGCCGGATTGTTGGTAATGGGAAATAACATTCCTGAAGATAGAACCAAAGGTTTTAGATTATTCAGAGAAGGTAGCGCAACCAGTCAACGCATTAAATTAAATGTTGGAACCGGTACAGGTGAAAGTTGGAATGATGGTGGATTGATCGATGTAACTGCTGGAGAATGGGTTAACGTAGCATTTACTGTGACACCGACTCAAACCAAAATTTATTTAAACGGAGTACAAGTTAATACTGCAACCATGTCGGCTGCAATTGACTGGACGGGATGTAATGATTTATCAATTGGTTCTGGAGCGCCTACTTTTAGTTATTGGAGTCATGGTGCTGATAGAAGCCCTATGGATGAATTGCGTTTCTTTGACGAAGCACTTACAGTTTCTCAAATTCAGGATTTTATCAATTTGACCAATCCTTACTCACCCATATACGATGAAACTTTGTATATGCCATTTGAAAATAATTATGCCGATCTAGTAACCAATACGCTTTCCAGTACAGTAGGAGCTCCTACTTTCTCTGCAGATGCCTATGCAGGTTCAAATTCTTACTTAGGTACAACTGATTCATATTTAACATTTCCTTTAACAGGTTTGTTTGGAACACAGGAATTCAGTACTACTTTTTGGTATAAAGTAAGTGGATCTCCCGACAGAGCCGGTTTAATTACTGTAGGAACTTCAGCAACTGAAGATAGAAATCACGGATTTAGAATCTTTAGAGAAGGAAGTGCTACCAGTCAACGAATTAAATTGAATGTGGGAACCGGAACCGGTGAAAGCTGGAATGATGGTGGTGTAATCGATGTTACTGATGGTGCTTGGGTTCACGTTGCGATAACTGTTTCTGCAACTGAAAGTAAAATTTACTTTAATGGGGTACTACAATTAACAGGTACTTTAAGTGCTCCTATTGATTGGACCGGATGTGGTGATGTTGCTATTGGTTCAGGTGGTCCTACTTTCAGTTATTGGAATCACAAATCGGATGAAAGTCCGATGGACGATTTGAGATTCTACAACCGAACATTGACTGCAACTGAAATTGCAGATATGTTATAAAAATTTTCATTTAAATTTTCATTTTTTTAATTAGCGATTTTTCAATACATACTTTAGCTGCAGTAAAATGCAGCTAAAGTAAGTGTTGATTAATGAGTTGTAAGGTAAATTTGGGTTTGATTTTTCAGACTTCGTTTGAATAAACACTTAACTACTCTGTACGACCTTACTAGACAAAAGTTGTTTCAATAATTTTATTTTTTTATCATGAAGTTTATCAATCAACTCTATAAAATAGCTTTCATCACTTTTTTATTTGTTTCATGTGATGATGATGGACCTGGATACCAAGAACCCTATGATCCAAATGCAAATAATCAATTGACCGAAACAGAAATGTTGGATCTTGTTCAAAAACAATCCATTACTTATTTCTGGGATCATGCCAATGCCAATTCTAAATTGGCAAGAGAACGCTTTCATCCCGATGATCCAAATTCAGATATGAATACAGTAACAACAGGTGGTTCAGGTTTCGGATTACTCAATATTCTAGTTGGAATCGAAAGAGGTTCCTTTACCCGTACCAATGCGGTTACCAGATTGCAAACAGCACTTAATTTTTTAGAAACTGCTGATAGATTTCACGGAGCTTGGCCTCATTGGATGAATGGAACCAACGGAGATGTTATTCCATTTGGGAGTAATGATAACGGTGGAGATTTGGTGGAAACGGCTTTTTTATGTCAAGGATTGATTTGTGTAAGAGAATATTTTAAAAATGGCAATGCAGCAGAACAAGCATTAGCTCAAAAAGCCGACTTACTTTGGAAAGGTGTTGAATGGGATTGGTACACGAAAGGTGAAAATGCCTTGTATTGGCATTGGTCTCCTGATCATGCTTGGCAAATAAATATGAAACTCGTGGGTTATAATGAAACTATGATTTCCTATATTTTAGGTGTTTCTTCTCCTACGCATCCTATTAGTTTAGAATGTTATAAACAAACATGGGCTCAAAATGGTTCCATAGTTACATCTGCAACCAAATACGGAGTTCCGGTTGTGTTTAATCATGCCGGTGCTAGTGGAAGTGTAGGTCCTATGTTTTTCTCTCATTATTCATTTTTGGCACTCGATCCAAGAGGTTTGACTGACCAATATGCCAATTATTGGGATTTGACTAAGAATCATGCTACCATCATGCAAAAGTATTGTATAGCCAATCCGGGTAATTATTTTGCCTATAGTGATAAAGTATGGGGTTTGACAGCCAGTTATTCCCGAAATAGTGATGGAAGTTTAGGCTATAATGCCCATTCACCTCAAAATGATTTGGGTGTGATTTCTCCTACTGCTGCACTTTCAAATTTTCCCTATACGCCTACAGAGTCAATGAAATTTTTGAAATATCTGTATCAGGAAAAAAGAGATGCATTTGTTGGTATTTGTGGTCCTTATGATGCCATTTCTCCTCATTTCAGTGATTGGAAAGTTAAGGGTTATTTAGCCATAGACCAAGGTACCATTGCACCGATGATAGAAAATCACCGCACAGGTTTGTTGTGGAATTTGTTTATGAATGCACCTGAAATCAAACAAGGTTTGATCAATATGGGATTCCATTCTACACAACATGGGTTTTAATAATTGTTCCTACTAGCTAAATAGTTTGATTGTTCTAATTAGAACAGTAATGCATTATTTAAGTAAAAAGTACCTAAATAAATTTATAAAGTAAAGTTTGGTACCTATTTATATTTTCCATTAATTTTTTAATTATTAGATATTGATGAGGCAATTAAAAAAAGTTTAATTATTTAATTATGATTAAAAATATTTCAGTATTTCTTTTATTTATAGTTTCTCAATTTATGTTTGCGCAACAAGAAAATGGTGTTTTTGAGACAGAGATTTCAAAATCAGTAACGTATCAGTATATCTTGCAAAAACCACTTCACAGCGTTGAAAAAGAAGCATTAATTATTTTTTTACATGGCTCCGGAGAAAGAGGAACTGATGTGGAAAAGTTGAAAGTTCACGGTCCTTTGAAATACATTCAAACACACGAACTAGACGCTTTTATATTGGCTCCTCAATGTCCGGATAACGAAATGTGGGAAGCGGAAGCACTTTATAATTTGATTCAAAAAGTAATTTCCGAACAAAATATTGATCCGAATAGAATTTATTTAACAGGTCTCAGTATGGGTGGTTGGGGAACATGGAATCTGGCATTTGCACATCCGGAAATGTTTGCTGCTGTAGTACCGGTTTGTGGATTTGTCGATAGAGTTCCCATGCTCAACCCTTGCCAATTGGGAAATATTCCCATTCGAATTTTTCACGGTCTACTCGATGATGTGGTCGATGTAAGAGAGTCTATCGATATTTATAAAAAATTAAAAAATTGTAATTCTGATATTGAATTAACCATTTTTGATGATGCCAATCACGATAGTTGGTCTAGAGTTTTTGATTATCCAGAAATTTATAATTGGATGTTGGCTCAGAAAAAGAAATAAGTTTGATATAGGATTCTTATTGTATTATTTCAAAAATTAAAAAGAGTGTCAATCAATAAAAGATATTTTGCAGTTATATATAGTATCGCTGTAATCGTTTTGACTACTGCCTGTAGCCCCAAAACAAATCAAAAATATATTTCGCAAGGAAAAATCGAACATCAAATATCACCTGATGATGAAGCGCTGTTGGATTCTATTCAACATCAGTCTTTTCTCTATTTCCTTCATGAAAATCACCCTGAAATGGGTATCATTAAAGATCGTTCTACTGCCGATTCTCCTGCTAGTATTGCTGCAACTGGTTGGAGTCTTCCTACCTATGCAGTAGCTGTTGAAAGAAAATGGATGACTCGCGATGAAGCAACAGATAGAACCTTAAAAACTTTGCAATTTTTCTACAATTCTCGAAATAATCCTGATAGATCCTACAAAGGTTTTTACTATCACTTTTTGGATATGAAGAAAGGTAATAGAGAGTGGCAATGTGAATTGTCTTCAATCGATACAGGATTGTTGATGATGGGAGTTATTTTTGCCCGAAACTATTATGATAAAGATACCCCAAAAGAAACTGAAATAAGAGACTTAGCCAATAAATTACTTCAAAACTTGGATTGGTCTTCATTTGACATGGATGCAAAATCCAGTCATCCTCATACTATTTCAATGGCCTGGCATCCGGAAAAAGGAACCACCAATTGGGGTTGGCATGGGTATACCGAAGGTTTGTTTTTGTACATATTAGCAGCCGGAACCGGTATAGAAAATCCCGAACAACGCTATCAAGGTTGGCTCAATACCTACGAATGGAAAACGCCTTACGAAGGATTGTCACACGTGGTTTTTCCACCGCTTTTCGGACATCAGTTTTCGCATGTTTTCATTGACTTTCGGGGACTTTCTGACCCATATTTAAAAGCTAAAGGAATAGATTATTTTGAAAATTCAAGGCGTGCTACACTCACGCAAAGTGCATATTGTAAAGAAAATCCCAAAGGATGGAAAGGTTACGATGCGCTGACTTGGGGGATTACCGCTACCGATGGACCAGGAAGTGCGTTTAATACTGATGTGTATAAATTTGAAGGTTACGCAGGACGCGGAACCAGTGGCAAAGATTTTACAGTTGGTGAAGATGGTACCATAGCGCCTTATGGTGTAATGAGTTCGCTACCTTTTACCCCCGAATTATCACTCAAAACCATTAGGAATATCAATACCAAAATGGGAAGTAAAATATGGGGTAAATATGGTTTTTATGATTCTTTTAATGAAACAGCCGATTGGGTTGCAACCGATTTTGTAGGACTTGATCAAGGACCCATGATACTGATGATAGAAAATTTCCGTACCGGTTTGGTTTGGAATTATGTCATGAAAGACACCATCATTCAAAATGGTTTGGAAAAATTGAATTTTGAATATTTGGATGCATCCAAATCAAAATAAAAAGGAACTATTTCTATTTAATATCTTCTAACATGTGTATCTCTTTCCATAAAACTTATAGTTCAACTTTAAATGCTTTTTTGAAAGCATTATCCGGTTTTTTAATTTTGATATCGACTCATGCGCAAGTCACAAGCTTAGAAGATTTTGAAACCAATAATGGTTGGTCTTTCATAAAATCAGATGGGGTAAATCTCAACCTTTACAACGAACAAGGACGCACCGGAAATGCCTTGCGTTTTGATTACGATTTTACGAAAGGAACCGGATACGGCGGCTTTCAAAAAAATATGAGCATTGATTTACCTGAAAACTATGAAATTACATTTTGGGTCAAAGCCAATTCTCCAGCCAATAGTTTTGAAATTAAATTTTTAGATGCCAGCGGTGATAACGTTTGGTGGGTTAACAATCGAAATTATACTTTCCCAACCGAATGGACCAAAATCAAAATCAAAAAACGACATATAAGCTTTGCATGGGGTCCAAATAATACCCCAAAACCACCTAGAATAGACAGAATCGAATTTACCATTGCATCTTTTGTAGGTGGAAAAGGAACCCTTTGGATAGATGATCTCAAATTTGAACCTTTACCAGCCGAAACAGATGTTTATCCACAACCAATTGCTAGTTTAAATCCTGTTCAAAAAAGTAAAACCTTATCCAAACTTTTCGATGGTTCGCAAGTTGCTTATTGGAAAAGTAAAAATGCTGAAAGTCAATCATTGATAGTAGATTTTAAAACCCGTAGAGAATTTGGAGGTGTTTATATCGATTGGACTGCAAATGAATCGGCTAAAAGTTTTGAAATTCTTTTGTCTAATGATCTCATTACATGGGAAAAAGTATGTAGTGTTCGGGAGAATTTGAATGATAAAAGTATCATCCGTTTGCCGGAAGCCGAAGCTAAATATCTCAAATTGAATTTGATTCAATCCAATTCCAAAAAGAGGTTTGCTATTGATGAAATCAAATTCTTAAACTTTAAAGAATCTCAAACCCTAAACAAATTTTTCATCTACAACGCACATAAC